>CALYVJ010000008.1 GCA_945494195.1 uncultured Selenomonas sp.
CGCAAGATGCTGTGTTTATCTTATCAGATAGACTTGTAGTAAAAGCACAGGTTGATGAAACAGATTTAGGAAACATAAAGTTAAAACAAGACACGGATATTTTACTTGACTCATTTCCAAATACCAAAATTAATGGAAAAGTTGATCATACATGGGGGTAACCGACTGGACGGCCGGGTTAAAATCAGCGGAGCCAAAAATGCTGTCCTGCCGATTATTGCGGCGACACTGCTTGGTCAGGATTCCCCAAGCCTGCTCGATGAAGTGCCGGCACTGGAAGATGTTCATACGATTACGGAAGTATTGAAAAAGCTGGGAGTCAAAGCGGAATTCGATTCGTCCAAACACCAATTGAAAGTTGACAGTACCGTTATTGGCAGCTGTGAGGCTCCGTATGACCTGGTGCGTAAGATGCGTGCTTCGTTCCTGATTATGGGGCCGCTGTTGGCGCGCTGCGGCCAGGCAAAGATTTCGTTGCCAGGCGGCTGTGCTATTGGCACGCGTCCTATCGACCTGCACCTCAAAGGGTTTGAGGCGCTGGGTGCGGAAATCAATATTGGTCATGGCTTTATTGAAGCTAAGGCACTCGAGGGACTCAAGGGGGCAAAAATCTATTTGGATTTCCCAAGCGTTGGTGCTACGGAGAATATCCTGATGGCCGCTTCGATGGCTGAAGGCCAGACCATCTTGGAAAACCCGGCCCAGGAGCCGGAGATTGTGGATTTGGCGAATTACCTCAATGTTATGGGGGCGAAAATCCGTGGCGCAGGAACCAACGTCATCAAGATTGACGGTGTGCCAAAACTCATGGGTTGCGATTATACCATCATCCCAGACCGCATCGAGGCGGGTACCTATATGGTGGCTGCGGCGATGACGAAGGGCGATGTCTACATTGAAAATGCCATCAGTGAGCATTTGAAACCAGTTATCGCGAAGCTCAAGGAAGCTGGCGTGACGATTGAGGAGGATGTCAATGGCATCCGGGTAGCCTGTGACAAGCGTACGAAGGCTGTGGATATCAAGACGATGCCGTATCCGGGGTTCCCAACGGATATGCAGGCGCAGTTCATGGCACTGCTCACGGTATCGGAGGGCTCTGGCCTGGTGACGGAAACGGTCTTTGAGAACCGCTTCATGCACGTGGACGAACTCAAACGCATGGGAGCAAATATCAAGATTGATGGCCGTACTTCGGTGGTCGAAGGCGTAGAATCGCTGATGGGCTGCCAGGTTAAGGCAACGGATTTGCGTGCTGGTGCCGCTATGGTATTAGCAGGACTCGTCGCTGAAGGCGAGACGCAGGTGGGGTATATTCACCATATTGATCGTGGCTATGATAATCTTGTGGCGAAGCTCGTCGGGCTTGGTGCCGATATCTGCCGGGTAGATCAGTAAGTTATTTTTGGTTATCAAGTGTTGGATGCTTGTCATCCAACACTATTTTTATAACACTAAGTTAGAAAAACTTATGCAATTGTGTATTGCAGGAGGCATTTTATGAGTACCAGATTTGAAGTTCCGCTGGAACTCGCACATATCCAGCTCAAGAACCGTGTAATCCGTTCGGCTGTGCACAGTTTCCTGGCTAGTCCTGAAGGGTATATGACTGAAGCCGAGTATGCGATGTATGATACCCTGGCTAAGAATCAGGTCGGCACGATTATAACTGGCCACTGCTGTGTGGATGCGCTGGGCAGAGCCAATCCCGAGCAGGTAAACATCTATGATGACTGCTATACGGACCAATTCCGCCGGGCGGGGGAAATTGTGCATCGCGAAGGGGCAAAATTTATCCCGCAGATTTCCCATGCGGGTCCCCGGGCCATCGATAATGAGGATTTGGCGGACGTCGTAGCCCGTCCGTTGAAAAAAGACCGGGAGGCCAGAGCACTGACCCTTGAGGAAATCCATCATATCGAGCAGAGTTTTGTGAAGGCGGCGAAACGCTTGCAGTCTGCGGGGGTGGACGGCGTCCAACTCCATGCGGCCCATTCCTATCTTTTGTCGCGATTCATTGACCCGACATTCAACCAGCGTACCGATTCCTATGGCGGCAGTGTTGCAAACCGCTTCCGTATAACGGAAAACATCATCCGTGGCATCAAGGAGGCTTGCGGGGAAGCGTTCCCCGTGCTGATCAAAATCAACCTCGATACAAAGCATGAGGATAAGGCTGACTATCATGAGGATATGGTCTGGATTTTGAACCGCTGTCATGAGCTGGGGGTGGAGCTGGTGGAACTTTCCGGTGTGGATTTCATCAATCAGCCGAAGACGGCAACACTCTACTATCTGGAGGAGGCAGCCCGGCTAAAGGCGATTGTTCCGCAGCAGCCCATGAGTTTGGTCGGTGGTGTGCGTTCGCTGGCTGATATGGAAGTAGTCTTGGCAAGGGGCCTGGATGCGGTGTCGCTGGGGCGGGCGCTGATTGCTGAGCCGGACTTCCTGGCCAAGTCTTTGGCCGGTGCAGAAAAGTCGATTTGTGTGTCTTGCAGCCGCTGCTTTGTTTTGCCCCACATGCATCCGGGGATTCGCTGTGTCTGGGCCTGGAAGGCGGAAAAGGCCCGTCAGAAGGAACAGAAAGAAAAGTCTGCGGAGTAAGGACGAAAGTTAATATTATTTTGAAAATTACTTCTTAAAGTTTACAAGTTGACACGTGAAATAGATGGTGTTAAGATACATTTCATAAGAAATGTCCGATTGCAATGGCGCAATGAACGTGGATTGTGATTTGTATCTCTCTTTAATATACAAATGTATCCCGTCTGCATCTTGCGATGCGGACGGGATTTATTTGTGTATTATTGAAAGAGGGATTATGATGAATGGTTTGACTCTGGTGGGAATCGCCATCGTCGTATTTGTGGCAGCTTATGCCGGGTATGGACGCTGGTTAGTCAAGACCTGGGGGATCGATCCGAAGGCCAAGACGCCGGCGGTACAGTACGAAGATGGTCAGGATTACGCGCCGGCTTCCCGGTTTACGGTATTTTCGCATCAGTTTTCGTCGATTACTGGTGCAGGCCCGGTGACCGGCCCGATTATCGCAGCAATGTTCGGCTGGGCGCCGGCACTGCTGTGGCTGCTTGTCGGCGGAGTGTTCTTCGGTGCGGTTCAGGATTTTACCGCCCTTTACGCTTCGGTAAAGAATAAAGGCAAATCCATGGGGATGCTGATTGAACAATATGTCGGCAAGACGGGGCGTCGTCTGTTCCTGTTGTTCTGCTGGCTCTTTACGTTATTGGTCCTCGCTGCGTTTGCGGATATTCTGGCCAATACGTTCCAGGGGATGACGAAAACCGGGGAACTCAATGTCGCTGGTGCACAGGCCGCTTCGATATCCATGCTTTATATCGTCGTGGCTATGGGATTCGGCGAGTATATTCGCCGTTTTAAGCCGACTGGGGCGGTAAAGTTCGCAGTGGCGATTGTATTGGTGGTAGCGATGTTTGCCGCAGGCATGCATTGCCCGCTTTACTTTGATGCGGATACCTGGCGCTATGTGACCTTTGGGTATTGTTTTATCGCTTCGGTATTGCCGATGTGGCTGCTGATGGAGCCACGCGACTATCTGTCTTCGTTCCTCTTGCTGGGGATGGTGTTTGGTGGCGTAGTTGGTGTGCTGGTGGCCAATCCAACCCTTAACATGCCGGCTTTTGTCGGTTTTGAAGTCAATGGGCAATCGATGTTCCCCATCCTGTTTATCACGATTGCTTGTGGTGCGGTATCGGGCTTCCATAGCTTGGTTTCGTCGGGAACTTCATCCAAGGCGGTGGAAAGCGAGCGCGATATGCTTTGCGTAGGTTATGGTGCTATGTTGGTAGAGTCGCTGCTGGGCGTGGTGGCGTTGGTCATTGCCTGTGCTGCTGCGTCAAATGGCGTTCTGCCTAAGGGGACACCGTTCCAGATCTTTGGCAATGCGGTCGGCGGCTTTTTCCAGATGTTTGGCCTGCCGGTATCGGTTTCGACCTGTGTGGTTACGATGTGCGTGTCCGCGCTGGCGATGACGACGATTGATTCGGTAGCGCGCATTGGCCGCATGTCGTTTCAGGAGCTCTTTACCCCCAGTGAAGGGGAGACCGCGGGGCCGGCAGCTTCTCTTTGCATGAATACGTATTTTTCTACAACAATTACCCTGGTGTTGGCTTTCCTTCTCTGTAAGGCCGGCTATATGAATATTTGGCCGCTGTTTGGCGCTGGCAATCAGCTGCTTTCCGCGCTGGTGCTTATCTCGTTGGCTGTATTTTTACGTACCACTGGCCGCAAAGGCTGGATGCTTTATGTGCCGATGACGTTTATGTTCATTGTCACCATGACGGCGCTGGTCATGAGCGTGGTGGGCATTGTCACGAAGCTTCAGGCTGGCACCTTTGTAGTCATGGTGGATGGTTTGCAGCTGGTGTTGGCACTGGCACTTATGACGCTTGCCGTGCTGGTGGTCAAGCATTGCGGCAAAGAGCTCATCTGTGGCAAGGAACAGTCGCCACAAACGGAGTGGTAATTGATTTTGTTAACCCTGTTGTTTATTCCCTAAGTGAAATCCTCGAGGACGTTTGCGAGGCGTCCTTCGAGGATTTTTTGTTTGCGCTGGGGACAGCTTGCATATATGGCTTGGGTCTGCTAAAATTATATTGTTGCGGTTGTAGCTCAGATGGATAGAGCGTCCGCCTCCTAAGCGGCAGGTCGTGAGTTCGACTCTCACCAATCGCACCATATCGCATGTTATTGGGACGGTGAAATTCCCTTTATATTGACACAGATATAGAAGCCTCTATAAGTTAGATGGATTAATCGAACTTATGGAGGCTTCTACGAATTTATCCACGTATTTTTTACAAACTACAGTTTATCGGTTAGTGGAACCTTATTCGAAGCAGCTCTTCGCCGCCGCTAGGGGCAGTGCCAACACTCCACGGGAGATGTTTTCCTAAACGAAATTTTTATCTTTAATTAAGCATCGAAAAAGTTGCAAAACGCGCTTCGCTTGAACGGTAGCAATTTTTCGACGAACGGTGAGGATAAAAATTTCTTGTAGCGGGTTGTCACCGGTGGAGCGTTGGTACTGGGGCCCACGCCGCCGGCGACTTACCTCGAACACGAACTGGGTACTGCTCCCCTGCAAACGGTAATTTTACAGTCCTTTTTGTTGCTTGTCGATTGGTTTGGAGTCATATGTCCTTTTTTTGCGGAAAAGATTTCTATACAATACTATATAGTAAGAAACGATAGAAAATCGGAGGAGAATTTATGGGGAAGACGCTGAAGGTAAATGCAGCCGATGTCATTATAGCGGGGCTGTCCGCCTTGGCAGGGTTGGGGGCTTTGCTTCAATTGCCTGTTTGGGCAATTTTTATCGGCTGGGCTTGGTATATCGCATTGGGGAATAAAAAACGTGCTATCCGGGAGGGAGGGGCCACGGCGATTATGGCTGCGGTGCTGGCGTTGTCGGCGATTGCCCTGACGGATGCACTGCAACAATTTATGCTGCCCCTGGCCGCTTCGATGACAGCGGTTTTTGTGGCAATCCTGTTGTTGATGATTTTCTTGAAACTGCCGGCATTTACGTCGTCGCTGGTGGCCTTTAATTCCTTTTCGTGTATTTTTGCCGGGTATTATCTGCGGGCCTTTCCCGTACAGGAGTCTTATCTTATGAGCCTGTTGATGGCCTTTGTGTGGATTACCGGGGCGAATGTGCTGGGCCTGCTGCTGGGCCATATCAATGCCACATTGATTGCCTGGGTGCAGGGCGCCTGGAAGTCCTCCCCAGAGACGGCACCGGAATAATGGGGGGATTTTTTTCGGCGAATGCTTTCCATCCCCGGTAAAATGTAGTATAATATCGAAATCATACAGTGTTTTTCTGTGTGTATAAACTCGTTGATAACAGACAAAGTTTTCTTTGTCTGTTTTCTTTTTGCATCATTAAGGATTTATTTTTTATTGTTTGGGAAGTGTTTTTAGGAGGCAGGTATGGATTTCTTATTCCTGGCGCTGGTGCTCTATGCGATGGGCGCTATGACGATGCTTTGGCCGAAGAGGCTGGAGATGGCAGCCCATGCGATCGGCATGGTGCTGGCAGCTGCTGCTAGTGCGCTGACGTTTCTGGCATCGGCAACGTATCTTGGTACTATGTGCGGGTGGGGAGTACCCGCAGGCATGACTTTGGGCCGGTTTGGCGCATTGGTGGATATCGGCTGGAGCGGTTATACCCTGGTGGCTGATGGCTGGAGCGCGGCATTTTTGGTCATCACGGGATTGGCTGGCACCATCATCAGCTTGTACGGCGTGGATTATGGTAAGGCGTATCGTGGTACGGGTATCCGGGCGCTTTCGGGGCTTTGGAACTTGTTCCTCGCTTCGATGGTGCTGGTGCTGCTGGCCGGGGATGGGTTTACCTTTATCCTGGCTTGGGAGGTCATGGCGCTGGTTTCCTTCCTGCTCGTCAATCACGAGAGCAAGAAGAAGGAAACGGTCCATGCGGCTTACCAGTATATGGTCATGACGCATCTGGGAACGGCGGCCATCCTTATCGCGTTCTACCTAATTGGCAGCCATTCCCCGAGCTTGTTGTTTTCGGAGTTGGCCCATAACACGCTGGAGGGGCCCTTGCGTCATGTGGCTTTTGCTGCGGCCTTTATCGGTTTTGCCTTGAAGTCTGGTTTGATGCCGCTGCATGTCTGGCTGCCCAATGCCCATCCGGCAGCACCGAGCCATGTGTCGGCGTTGATGAGTGGTGTTATGCTTAAGGTGGCGGTCTATGGTTTTGGCCGTTTTGTCTTTTATTTCCTCGGCATGGAGGTTTTTGCCTATGGCCTTATCGTCATGCTGGTGGGACTTTTCTCGGCATTCCTTGGCGTTCTCTACGCTTCGATGGAAAAGGATATGAAACGAATCCTCGCCTATTCTTCGGTGGAGAATATGGGAATCATCTTTGCCACCTTTGGCTGCGGGATGCTGCTCGTGCAGACGGGCCATGGCACGATGGCAATGGTGGCCTTTACGGCGGTATTGGTTCATTCCCTCAGCCACAGCATCATGAAGGGATTGTTGTTCATGAGTGCCGGTGCGGTCATGCATGCCACCGGCAGCAAGAATGTGGAGCTCATGGGGGCTTTGGCGAAAAAGATGCCGGCTACGGCGCTCTTTACGCTTATCGGTGCCATGTCCCTTTCCTCCCTTCCCTTTACGACGGGGCTGGTGGGAGAATGGATGGCACTGCAGAGCTTTGTCACGCTGGGCTGGCAGACGGGAACCCAGGAACTGCGGCTGCTCGTCATCGCTGCCTTTGTGCTCATGGGGCTTACGGGGGCGCTGGCTTTGGGCTGCTTCGTCCGCTTGTTTGGCGTGGTATTCTTGGGCCGCCGCCGTTCGGCACTGGTCTTGAAGGCTTATGAGATGCCGTTTTTTATGCTGCTGGGCATGGGCATTGAGGCTTTGCTGATTCTCGTGCTGGGCATCTTCCCGATGCCGATGGTACAGCTTATGCAGGCTTCGCTTACCGGTGGGATAATGGCGCTGCCTATGGTTAGCACCGATGCTGTGGTCTGGAATGGTATCGGCGATTTTGCCAATGCGGCATCTTATTCGGCGTACAGTCCGTTTATGCTCATGATGCTCGCGCTTATCGTTACGGCTATCCTGGCTTTTGTTCTCGAGGGCAAAGGGCTCTACGTCCAGAAAGATGTGACCTGGAACTGCGGTACGGTGCCGACGCGCCGCCAGCAGTACACGGCAACGGGCTTTTCGAAACCGCTGCGCCGGGCCTTTGATTATATCCTGAAACCGCGCAAGGAGCGCACCTTCCTCAAGAAGGAGCATGCGTATTTTGGCCGCTCGGTTCATTATAATCTGTTTATTCCGGACCAGTTCACCGAGAAGCTTTATGTACCGGTTCAGCATTTGATGGTCCGCTTGTCGGCGCTCCTGCATCTTTTGCAGCAGGGCAGTGTTCGCCTTTATATCGGCTATACGATGATTGCCATGGTGGCGGTTTTGATTTGGGGGGTGATGTGAGATGGTCTATATGGTACAGAGTTTAGGCGTGGGGCTTGTGCAGGCGCTTTTGCTGTTGGTGTTCGCACCGTTTATCGTTGGTCTTATCAATAAGACGAAGGCCATCTTGCAAAAACGGCAGGGCGCCAGCGTCCTGCAGGAGTATTTTGACCTCTGGAAATGGTGGCGCAAACCTGTCATCGTTACGCCCTATACGAGCAAAATCTTTATCCTCGCACCAGCGGTTTATTTCGGCACGACGCTGATGGCTGCCGCGATGGTTCCAGGGCTTTTGGTCAGTGGTCTGCAGGCAGGCAGTGCTGGCCTCAGCCTGGGGGATGCGTTTGTGTTTGTCTATCTGCTGGCACTGGGGCGCTTCTTTATGACGCTCGGCGCTATGGATTCGGCTACAGCCTTTGGTGGAATGGGTTCCTCGCGTGAAGTGTATATTTCCGTGCTCGTTGAGCCGGCGGTTATGCTGGCGATTCTTGTCAATGCGATGCGCTATCAGTCCACGACCCTTACCCGCATGGTTATTGATTTCGATACGTTCTACTTCACGGTTCCGGCGGTGCTGACCTGTGTGGCCTTCTTCTTGGTCATGCTGGCCGAGAACAGCCGCCTGCCGGTGGATAATCCCGATACGCATCTGGAACTTACGATGATTCATGAGTGCATGACGCTGGAGTATTCGGGCCGCCTGCTGTCCCTTATTCATTTAGGCAGCATGCTTAAAATCCTGATTTTCCTCGTGCTTTTCAGCACGTTATACCTGCCGTTGGCGATTCCGGTGGCGGTAAAAGTTCTCTTTGGCGCCTTGGTCATCGGCGTGGTGGAGACGCTTAACAATAAGATGCGCCTATTCAAAGTCCGGGTTTATCTGGCGGCAGCGCTTATTTTGTTGATTGTTTCGCTGATTGCTGAGTAAGGAGGGAGACGCAATATGGAATATTTAGTGGTACTCTTGATTTTCGTCGTCTTCCTGCAGACGCGAATTATGGAGCTGAAGCGCTCCATCCTGTGCCTGGCGGCGCAGTCGGGCATCATTGCCGGTGCCTGCTTTGCCATTGGTCTGGGGGCCGGCAGCGGCCTTCATGCCTGGCTGCCGGGGCTGTTGACCATCTTCGTCAAGGTGCTCTTTATCCCCGGGGCGATTCTGCGGTTGGCGGGGAAAATCACCGATGAGCGGGAAATTGTTTCGGACATTAACGTCAACTATTCTACGATGGCGGCTGCTGCCTTTTTGGTCTTTGGCTATCTGCTGGTGGATCATCTGCTGCCGGGAACGCCGGGACGCAGTATCATTGCCGCATCCATTCTGATGATTATGACAGGCCTGGCCCTCATGGTAATGCGCAAGCGGGCTATTTTGCAGATGATTGGCCTTATCACGCTGGAAAATGGCATCTATCTTTTGGGACTTTTGATTACTGAGGGACTGCCGCTCGTCGTTGAGCTGGGTGTCTTCCTCGATGTCCTCATTGCCGTGGTCGTACTGGTCATCCTGACGAATCGCATGAGCCTTTCGTTCATGACCACGGATACGACTGTCATGAAGAAACTGAAAGGATAAGACAGCAATATGGAACTCAATTTTACCATTCCGCAGCTGGTATATACGCTGCTGGCCTTGCCGCCGCTTTTCAGCTTGATTGCGGCTGTCAACGTACTGGGCAAGGGCCTCCTGCATTGGCTCAACCGGTTGACGGCTGTGGCTGCAGGCGCTATTGTCATAAAGCTAGTCATGTCGTTTGACCCGTCAAATCCGGTATCTTTTGGCTATCTCTATCTGGACGCCCTGGCCCTTTGGATGCTTATCATCGTCACGATGCTTTATCTGGCCTTTGCCTGGACCAGTAAAGCCTATCTTGACCGCGACACCAATATCCGCTATGGGTATCTGCGCCGGTTCAGCCACTTGGAAGGCCGCTTTTATGCCCTTTCGCATCTATTTGTCTGGACGATGATGATCGTGGTCCTCGTGAACAATCTGGGGCTTATGTGGGTGGCCATTGAGGCGACAACGCTGGTTTCGGCTCTGCTGGTAGCCTTTAAGTTCACCCGCACTTCCTTGGAGGCTGCCTGGAAATACGTCATGGTCTGCACCGTTGGCATCTGCTTGGCACTGCTCGGTACGATTCTGGTCTACTATGCGCAGATTTTGGCTATGGGAGGGGCGCAGGCCCTTGATTGGCAGTATCTGGCAGCACATGGCGGGGAACTCAATCCGGCCCTGGCCAAGGTGGCTTTCTGCTTCCTGTTTGTGGGCTATGGCACGAAGGTCGGTCTGGCACCTATGCATGCCTGGCTGCCGGATGCTCATTCTGAGGCACCGGCACTTACGAGTGGTTTGCTTTCCGGCGCGCTTTGCATCTGTGCCATCTATGTGCTGCTGCGTAATGTCATCGTGATTATGCCGGCGGTAGGCATGGGCTTTATCAGCAGCCTGTTCCTGTTCTTTGGCTTGCTGACGATTGCTCTGGCCATTCCCTTTGTCGTCATCCAGCGCGACATCAAACGCATGTTGGCGTACTCCTCCATGGAAAACTTCGGCTTGATGGCGGCAGGCTTTGGCCTGTTTATGCCGCTGGCGGTTGAGGCGTCGCTTCTCCATATGATGAATCATGCGCTGGTGAAATATGCGCTGTTCTATACCGCCGGTACGATTATGGAAGCCTATGGCACGAAGAATATGATGCGCATGCATGGTATGCTGCAGCAGGCTCCGCGCACGTCACTGTTTTGGCTCTTGGGAATTGTAGGCATCCTCGGTATGCCGCCGATGGGGATCTTCTTCAGTAAGTTCTATATCATTGATAGTTTTTTCTTGGCTGACCGGCCATGGCTTGGTATGCTGGCATTGGTACTGTTGGCAGGTATGCTCATCGGTATTCTCTATCACGCCCTGCGTATGATGGGAGGTAAGCCAAAGCGCAAATCGGCAGGGGAGCTCATGGGCCGTCTGGATACGGCAGTCCTCCTGGTGCTCCTGCTGGCAAGCGGCATTATCAGCGGCACGCTGTTGGAGCTCCCGTATCTTGGTGACCTTCTCGTGACTGCCGGCCAGATTATCTTAGGAGGGATGTCCTGATGGAAAATGTAAAAGAAATCAAAGTGGCAGACCTTCGGGCTGAGGCTGGGGCACTGTCCGAGGGGGGCAAGCACCCGCTGGCGGCGATGTTTGGCCGCGATGAGACTGCCCAGGGAAAAGGTTATGCTCTCTATGTGGTATTGGAAATTCCCGAAGAAAAGCGCATGCAGGTTTTAAAAGCGGCGGTGCCGGTTGATGGCGACCTCTGCTATGAGTCGTTGACGCCAATCCTACCTGCTGCCGCTTGGTATGAGCGGGAGATTCAGGATATGTTCGGCCTGGTGCCAGTGGGGCATCCGGACCCGCGGCCCCTGGTGCTTCACGAGACCTTTCCCAAGGATTTTCATCCTCTGCGCAAGCAGGCTGATAGGGCGGCAAGCCCCCGGGTCAAGGCTGGTGAGGAGCGCGAAATCCGCATGAGTGTTGCCCATGGTGAGGGCATCTATGAAGTCCCAGTGGGGCCGATACATGCCGGCATCATCGAGCCGGGACATTTTAGGTTCAGCCAGGCTGGTGAGTCGATGCTCCAGCTTGATGCCAAACTCTTTTTTACCCATCGTGGTCTCGAAAAAATTATGGAGGGCAAGACGCCGCAGGAAGCACTGCCCGTTGTTGAGCGTATTTGCGGTGCCTGCAGCATCGCCAATACTTGGAGTTTCTGCCAGGCGGTGGAAAAGATTGCCGGGGTTACGGTTCCCAAGCGGGCACAGATTATCCGCACGCTGCTCATGGAAATCGAGCGCATCACGAACCATATCGGTGACTGCGGCAACATTCCCGCTGGTGTGGGCTTTGCGCCGGCTATCAGCCTGGGGGGACGCACGAAGGAAATGATGATGCGCCTGCAGGAACGTCTGGCAGGCAACCGCTTCCTGCGCGGGGTGATCGTCCCGGGGGGTGTGGCGATGGACATTGGTGCCAGCTTGCAGCAGGATATCCGTGAGACGCTGGCGAAAGCAGAGAAAAATATGGCTGACCTGGCAAAGATGTTTGCGGAGCAGGAAAACTTTCAGAACCGCATCAACACCACAGGCATTGTCCGCCACCAGACGGCGGTGGATTTGGCCATGGTCGGTGTGGGTGCTCGTGCCAGCAGCTTTGCCCATGACAGCCGTCGGGACTTTGACTACGGCTGTTATCCGGGGTTGAAGTTTGCAGTGGTCACCCAGAAGAGCGGTGACGTAGCCGCAAGACTGGCGGTGCGCATCGAAGAATTCCAGGAGAGTCTGCGGATGGTTTCCCAGCTTTTGGATATGCTGGCGGTGGATGAAACAGTCCTGCGGGTAGAAATCACGAAGGCGGTCGGCGAGGACTGGGGTATCAGTGAGTCGGCCCGGGGCAGCAATTTCCATTATGTTGCGTTGGATAGCGACGGCCGTATCGACCGCATCTTCATCCGCAGTGCCTCTTATCCCAACTGGCCGGCGCTGCCCATTGCGGTACAGGGCGATATCATCCCCGATTTTCCGCTGATCAATAAGAGCTTTGAGCTCTGCTATGCCTGCCTGGACCGCTAAAGGAGAGAGCTATGTTTAAAGTATTGGAACGATTGCTTCACGATAAGATTGCCACGGAAGATATCATCTTCTCCGGCAGTGAGCGTTTCCGTGGCAAAATCCAGGGCCAGTGCCCGGAATCGGCGCTGGAAACCTGTGCAAAGGCCTGCCCGGTGGGAGCCTTTTCGAAAGCAGGTATCGACTATCGCCGCTGCCTGTTTTGTGGCCGCTGCGTCGAGGCCTGTGTCAAGGCTGCTGGAGCTGAGGCGGGAATCAGCCATTCCGCGGAGGAGGCAATGCCGTATTTGTTGGAAAAAGCCCAGGAAGTCACGGCGGATATCATCCGCCAGAAGCTGGGGCGCAGCCTCCATGCCCGTCATCTCGATGCGGGCTCCTGCAACGCCTGCGATTTCGAGATGGGTGCCATGTCAAATCCCATCTATGATCTTCATCGCTATGGCATTCATTTTGACGCTTCCCCGCGTCATGCCGATATGCTGGTGGTTACCGGGGTGGTAACCCGCAACTTGGAGCAGGCCTTGAAGATGTCCTATGAGGCGCTGCCGGAACCAAAGCTGGTCATGGCCTGCGGGGCTTGTGCGGCTGGCGGTGCAACCTATGGCGAATCCTATGCCATCGTGGGTGCTGCCGATAAAGTGGTGCCGGTTGACATTTATGTTCCGGGGTGCCCGCCGCGTCCGTCGGCAATGATTGCCGGACTGTTGGCTGCGGCTGACATACTGGCGGGGAAATTGTAATCGCTCGAAGGACTCTTCGTTCGTTTGACGCCAAAATAGAAAATGTGATACAGTTAGGGAGGTGTAGTTAAAAGACTACACCTCTTGTCAATAGAGAAGAAGTGTTTCAAGTATTGCTTTCGAGAGGTGGTTTTATTGAAGAAACAATTAATCCTTTCCTTGGTAGTTACGCTTATTCTTGTATGTCTGACCTCCGTTGCTATGGCAGCATCGATTCTGGTGAAAGAAGGTTCCCGTGGCCATGCGGTGAAAACGGTACAGAACTTGTTGATTGAGCAAGGGTACTTGACGGGGGAGGCCGATGGTGTCTGCGGTCCACAGACGGTAGAGGCGATTAAGAAGTTTCAAGAGGCTAATGGCCTTGAGGTAGATGGGATATGCGGGGATGGCACTTATTCGGCGCTGTCGGGAGGCGCTGCCTATGAACCGCCAACGGTAGAAACTTATAGTGGCAGTGGTCGGCTGGTTTATGTTTCGGCTACGGCGTACAGTCCACAGGACCCTGGCCTGTCGGCGTATACGGCTTCGGGGACGAAAGTGCGTCATGGCGTTATCGCTGTCGACCCCGGCACGATTCCGCTCGGAACCCGGGTTTTTATTCCAGGCTATGGTGAGGCTGTAGCTGAAGATGTCGGCGGATTCCGTGGCGCCCATATTGATATTGCCTTTGAAACGCATGCGGAAGCCATACATTTTGGCCGCAAAAATCTCGAAATCTATATTTTGGATGAAATAAGTTGAGGGAAAGCCCCATAAGTTAGTTTGAGAAGTCTAGCTTATGGGGCTTTCTTGTGGCAAAAATTGAACATTAAAGGATATTTATGAATGTGATGTGCTACTATTTTGCATTTTTATATAAAAAATTTTATAAATATCCCCTAGGGGAGCTTGTAACAAATATCACATATATTTATAATATAGAGTAGAGATAATAGGTGATATATATAATTGAGAACTATTTGCAGGATAGGGAGGACGAAAGCTATGCCAAAATCTTATCAGGCGAATGAGCTCACCGGCATCATTAAAATCAATGAGGGGAATTGCAAGGGCTGTGATACTTGTAAATCCTTCTGCCCGGCAGACGCCATCACTGGCGCCTACGGTGCAACCCATCAGATTGATAATGAGCGCTGCCTGCAGTGCGGACAGTGTTTGGTGAATTGCCCATTCGGAGCAATCGAGGATACCGTCGACGTAGTCGATGAGGTTATCGCAAAATTGAAGGACAGCAACACGACGGTGGTGGCAACGGTCGCACCGGCTGTCCGTGTCGCACTGGGTGAGGAGTTCGGTATGGAACCGGGCAAGCTCATCACGGAGCAGATGTATGGAGCCCTGAAAAAAGCAGGTTTCAAGATTATGGATGTCAACTTTGCCGCTGACAACACGATTCTGGAAGAGGGAACGGAGCTCATCCACAAAATCCAGAAATACGTACTCAACCAGTCGGTAGAAGGGGAACTTGGTCCTTTGCCTCAGTTCACTTCCTGCTGCCCGGCCTGGGTTCGCTATATGGAGCTCTATCATCCGAATCTGCGCCAGCATCTGTCATCGGCGAAATCCCCGCAGGGCATGGCCGGCCCCGTAGCTAAGATTTACGGTGCGGAGGAAATCTGGCATGTGCAGCCGGAGCAGATTTTCTGTGTTGGTGTTTATCCTTGCACGGCGAAGAAACTCGAGGCATCCCGTCCGGAGTTCACGGCGGCTGCTGATTACTGGAAGAAGAAGGGCCACACGGCAACGTATCAGGATACGGATGTCGTGCTGACGACCCGTGACCTGGCACGGTTGCTGAAGAAGCTCAATATCGATGTCCGCAACGTGGAGCCGTCTGAGGAGAAAGACAATCCGCTGGCTGAATACACGGGGGCAGGTACGATTTTCGGTGCCACGGGCGGCGTTATGGAGGCTGCTTTGCGCACGGCTTATTTCGTCCTGACGGGCGAGGAGCTCGGCGAGCTTCGCTATGAGCCGGTTCGCGGCCTCAAAGAGGTCAAGACGGCCGAAATCCCGCTCAAACTCAAAGAGAATGGACAGGAAATCACGCTGAAAATCGCGGTTGTCCATGGAACGAAAAATGTCGAGCCGCTGCTCGCAGAGATTGAGGCTGGTAACAGCCCGTATCATTTCATCGAAGTCATGAACTGTCCGGGTGGCTGTGTAAACGGCGGCGGCCAGCCAATCAACCCGATGGGAACGTCCTGGACCGGCAAGTTCAAGGCAATCTTGCCGTGGTAATAGGAGGTACGTTATGAGATATTCCTATAAAGAAAAAGAAGTGAAGATCAATCGCCGCGAATTCCTTGGTTTTGCCGGCGTCATTGCAGCAGTTCTTTGGACTGGTGCTTATACGGTGACAGACCTCATTGTCGACCGCACGAAATACATCAAGATGCGTACGGCAGGTCTGTATCAGGATGATGAGAAACAGGCGAAACGCCAGAGCCATCATAACCAGAGCCTGCTCAACATGTATAAGAAGATGAACTTCCAGCCGCTCAGTCCGATGGCGGAAGAACTCTTCCATACGCACTATGTAGACCGCAGCGTCCTGTAAGAAAGGTGGGATTACGATGGATAATAACTTTAAAGGAAATGAACGAATCCTTCATCATAGCCTGCCGGTCCGCCTGTTCCACTGGTGCCTGGTCCTGGGCTTTTTGCCAGCCGGACTCACTGGTGTGATCCTGTTTTTCCGTCCCTTCGGTGAGGCGGCAATGCATCTTGCTATGCAGGTTCATATCGTAGGTGCATGGATTCTCATGATTGCCTGCA
Source organism: uncultured Selenomonas sp. (assembly GCA_945494195.1). Taxonomy (GTDB): domain Bacteria; phylum Bacillota; class Negativicutes; order Selenomonadales; family Selenomonadaceae; genus Selenomonas_A. The sequence continues at coordinate 16,119 of CALYVJ010000008.1, forward strand.
CGCTGTTCTTCCTGCTCTGCCCAGGACGCGTAGTAGCGTTCTGGCGCGAGGCGTTCCACTGGACGAAGCAGGATATTGAGTGGATGAAAGTCGGTGGCGGCTATCCGCAGAAAATGATTTTCCTGCAGGAAATCGATGTACCGCCGATGGGCAAAATCAACTCGGGACAGAAAATGATGGGTATCATGGTATTTTTCGGTACATTGCTCATCATCCTTACGGGTGCGGTGCTCTACTTTGCCCTGCCGCTGGTACCGAAAGAGATTGCCTACTATGCAGACCGCATTCATCTGATTGTTGGTCTGGGCCTGTTCCTTTGCGTCTGCGGGGGACATATTCCCCTCGGCATCTACAACTGGCCGGAATTTCGCAGCATGTTCGGCGATGGCACCATCAACGCCAAACACGCCGCACATCATCATCCGCTCTGGACCCAGAACGAAATCGAAAAAATCAAAGATTGATTGAAAGCGCTGGCCAACAAGCCAGCACTTTGGAATAGCTCCTATGGATTAGCTGTAATGGTTAATCCATAGGAGCTGTTTTTATAAGGCGGATGGATGGATTGAAAAACTTTTTCATAAACCAAGGAATTTTTTATTGAAACAAGAATAGTAATCCGGGTGTGTCAATAAGTTTGTGTAAATAAATTTAATAGTCTATGTCATAGCGTTCC
>CALYVJ010000009.1 GCA_945494195.1 uncultured Selenomonas sp.
GCCTCTTCCTCGAAGACGCGGATGAACTCCTCGCCGATGATCTTGCGCTTTTTCTCCGGCTCCGTCACGCCCGCGAGCTTCGCGTAGAAGCGGTCCTTGGCGTTGACGCGGATGAAATTGACGTCGTAGGGGCCGTCCGGTCCGAAGACCGCCTCGACCTCATCGCCCTCGTTCTTGCGCAGGAGGCCGTGGTCGACGAAGACGCAGGTGAGCTGCTTGCCGATGGCCTTCGAGAGCAGCACGGCCGCGACGGAGGAGTCCACGCCGCCCGAGAGCGCGCAGAGCGCGCGGCCCGTGCCGATCTTTTCCTTGAGCTCGGCGACAGTCGTCTTGACGAAGGAATCCATCTTCCATTCGCCGACACAGCCGCAAACTTCATAGACAAAATTCTTGAGCATCGTCTTGCCCTGAACCGTATGCATGACTTCCGGGTGGAACTGGGTCGCATAGAGCTTCTTGGCTGCATTTTCCATAGCTGCCACCGGGCATACCGGCGTCGAAGCCGTCACTACAAAGTCTGCCGGTGCCTCTGCAATGTAGTCGGTATGGCTCATCCAGCAGATCGTCTTCTCATCGACGCCCTGGAAAAGCTTCGAGCCCTGCTCCGCAATCGTGACTTCCGTTTTGCCATACTCGCTCGTCGGTGCCGTGGCGACCTTGCCACCCAACAGATGCGACATGAGCTGAGAACCATAGCAGATGCCCATGACCGGGATGCCGAGCTCGAAGAGTTCCGGGCTGCAGCTGGCCGAGTCTTCTTTGTAGACACTGTTCGGGCCACCGGTCAGGATGATGCCCTTCGGTGCCATCTCACGAATCTTGTCCAGGCTCAGCGTATGCGGATGAACCTCACAATAGACATGGTTCTCACGGACGCGGCGTGCAATCAGCTGGTTGTACTGGCCACCAAAATCCAAAACCAGAATCATTTCATTGGCAGGCTTGCTCAAAATTTGTTCCTCCTCTAAGTACATTGACGTGTAAAGCTTTTTAACGATTATATCATAAGCGCTTGTATTTTAAAAGCCTTGGGCGCTTTCCTTCGCCCAAGGCTTTTGTTTTCATTCGAAGAGTTCATCCTACTGGCAGAATTCATCTACTGCCGCCCGGATTGCAGAAGCGTCAAATCCTTTGCGATAGAGATTCGCCATCATCTTCTGCCGATCAGCTGACGGCTTGAACTTCAGTGCCAAAACCCGCAGTGCCGCAGCCTTTTCGCGTTCAAAGGTATCCGCGGGAATACAGGATTTCACCAACGAAGATTCAAACCCCCGCTGCATCAGCTTGACGCAAATCTGCCGCACCGAGCTGCGGCTTTCGTCGTAAAGGAAAGCAAACTGCCGGGCACAGGCATCCTCATCATTAAGGTAATGCATTTCCTCCAAACGATGGATTGCCTGATCAATCGCTTCTTCTTCGTAACCCTTTCGCACCAGTTTTTCCCGCAGCTTATTCTCACTCTGCTCCTGACGAGCCAGCAAATCCACCGCTGTCATCAAGGCTGTCTTTTTCGGCTTGCGAGGAGGCTTATTTTCCGCCTCAATCTCCTCATCATCGCCACACCGTCTATAACGCCACACGATTCTTTATGCCTCAGTTTCCGGTGCTTCCGGCTGCTCCTCCGCCTCAAGAATCTCCTGCGACGCTAACAGTTTTGCGCGAATCTTCGCCTCAATCTCGGCACAGAGCTCTGGCTGCTCCCGCAAAGCCTGCTTCGCATTTTCTTTTCCCTGGCCAAGGCGCGTGCCTTCATAGGAGAACCATGCACCACTCTTATCGACAATATCCATCTCAACGCCCATGTCAATGATACTAGACATCTTGGAGACACCTTCGCCATACATGATGTCGAATTCAGCCATCTTGAATGGCGGCGCAACTTTATTCTTCACGACTTTGATACGCGTACGGCTTCCCACTACATCCTGGCCTTGGGTAATCTTATCAATTTTGCGCACATCCAGACGAACCGAAGAATAGAATTTCAGTGCACGGCCACCCGTCGTAGTCTCCGGGTTGCCAAACATAACACCGACCTTCTCACGGATCTGGTTAATGAAGATGGCCACTGTCTGGCTTTTGCTGATAATACCAGTCAGTTTACGCATTGCCTGGCTCATGAGACGGGCATGAAGACCTACGTGGCTGTCGCCCATCTCGCCTTCAATCTCTGCCTTCGGTACCAGTGCCGCTACCGAGTCCACAACGATAATATCAATAGCACCACTGCGCACCAGCGCATCGACAATGTCCAAGGCCTGCTCACCAGTATCTGGCTGAGAAATAAGCAAGTCGTCAATATTGACGCCAAGCTTTTGTGCATAGACCGGATCCAAGGCATGCTCTGCATCAATGAAGGCTGCAATACCGCCAGCCTTCTGGGCCTCAGCAATCATATGCAGCGTAACCGTTGTCTTACCAGAAGATTCCGGTCCGTATACCTCGATGATACGGCCACGGGGAACACCACCGACCCCCAATGCAACATCCAATGGCAAAATACCCGTGGAGATAACCTCCACATTCATATTTGCCTTCGCATCCCCAAGGCGCATGATGGACCCCTTGCCGAAATCCTTCTCAATCTGTTTCAGCGCATTGGCCAATGCTTCTTTTTTATCCGTTGCCATCCGTATACCCGCTCCTTTCACGTTCACATTTTATCTCTTTAGCTATTATATAAAACAACCGTTCCTTTTGCAAGGAATATTTTCGAACATACACCTAAAAAAATCCCCTCTCCAAGGAGAGGGGATACAAGAATATCCCGGCAAGATTACATGTAATCGGCCGTCGTTCTCTTTTTCTGTTGTTTGAACAATCCCAGCTTTGCTGCGATCCATTCCATCGCAACAAAGAATACCGGGATCAGGAAAATTCCCAAAGCCGTTGCAAAGAGCATACCACCCACAACAGCAACGCCCATACCATTACGGGCAGCCGCACCGGCACCGCTGGCAACCGCCAACGGCAAGCAGCCGATGATGAAGGCAAAGGACGTCATAAGGATTGGACGTAAGCGCAGGCCAGCAGCTTCAATTGCTGCTTTTACCGGCTCCATACCACGGTCAACACGAACTTTCGCAAACTCGACGATCAAGATAGCGTTCTTAGCAGCCAGACCGATAATCATGATGATACCAATCTGCATGTAAACGCTGTTCTGAAGGCCAGCGTTCATATGACCGAACATCGCCTCCAGCATGGAAAGACCATACTCGGAAACCAAGGCCCCCATGATACCAGTCGGCACCGTAAGCAGTACAGCAAACGGTACGCTCCAGCTCTCGTAGAGGGCAGCCAGGCAGAGGAATACAAATACCAGTGCCAGCGCTAAGACCTGAAATGTCGAGCTCGATGCCTTAGACTCCTCACGACTCTGGCCAGACCATTCGATATTGAACCCATTATCCGTATTCTGCTTGACGATTTCCTGAATAGCGGCCATAGCCTGACCAGAAGAATACCCTTGGCCAGCATTACCCTGAATGGTGACCGAACGGGCACCATTGAAACGGGAGATCGCCGTCGGCCCCGAACTGAGTTTCGGCTTAAGCAACGTATCCAGCGGAACCATCGTACCACTGCTGCTCTTAACGAAGATGAATTTAGCCGCATCGGCCTCACTACGGTACTGAGTATCCGCCTGAAGCATTACCTTATAGGAGCGGCCAAACTGGTTGAAATCATTAACCTGGGTGCCGCCGAAGTTGACCTGCATCGCTGTAAATACATCCGAAAGCTGTACCCCCAGCTGTTTAACGCGTTCGCGGTCAATTTCAAATTCATAACTCGGCGCTGTCATCTTGAAGGTCGTACGAACGCCCTGAAGCTCCGGGCGTTGGTTTGCTGCGGCTACGATCTTGTTGGTGATATCCGACAGCTCTTTATCCGTATGACCGGACATATCCTGAAGCTCCAGCGACCAGCCGCCGACCGAACCGAGGCCCGGCAGAGCCGGCGGGTTCATGGCGATAACCGTTGCCTCTGGAGCAACTTTTGCTCCCAAGCCAAACATCTTGCCAACCGCAGCATCGACCGAAGTTCCCGGAGCCGTACGCTGGCTCCAGTCCTTCATGCCCAAGACGAGCAAGCCAGAACTCGGCTTAGCACCACCGGACAAGATATCAAAGCCCGTGATGGCCATGACATTCTCAACACCAGTAACATTTTCCATGGCCGCCTTGGCGACCTTATCAATGGACTTCTGGGTCTGGTTCATAGAGGTGCCCTCTGGCAGCTGAACCACCGCAAAGAGATAGCCCTGATCTTCGCTGGGAACGAAGGTCGATGGCATAATCTTGTACACGGCACCAGCAACAATGCAGACGATAACCATGAATAAAATGGCCAGCCGCGTGCGGCGGATAAACTTGGCCACAATGCCCATATAGCCGCGTTTCGTGCGTTCAAACCAATTGTTGAACTTTACAAAGAACCGCCCCAGTACGCCCTCATCGTCTTTTTCTTCATGACGTTTGAGAATCATCGCACAAAGTGCCGGCGTCAACGTCAAAGCAACAAAGGCCGACAATGCCATCGAAACGGCAATGGTCAAAGCAAACTGTTTATATAATACACCGGTCATACCGCCGAGGAAGGCTACCGGCACAAAGACGGCGGCCAATACAAAGGCGATAGCCACAACCGGCCCCTGGACTTCGTCCATGGCCCGCTCCGTTGCATCAACCGGCTCCAAGCCCTCTTCCATATGCTTCTCAACGTTCTCGATAACGACAATAGCATCATCGACAACCAAGCCGATAGCCAAAACCATAGCGAAAAGGGTCAAGGTATTGATGGAAAAGTCCAACACGATAAAGGCGGCCAGCGTACCGATAAGGGATACCGGAACTGCTAACAACGGGATAATCGTTGCCCGCCAATTCTGCAGAAACAAGAAGATAACGAGAACAACCAGAACCAAAGCCTCCAAGAAGGTTTCCAAAACTTCCTTAATCGAAGCCTTGATGTAATTCGTCGAATCGAAAATCTGCGACATCTTGAGGTTCGGCGGCAGATTCGGTTCCGCCTTCTCCAAGACTTTGCGAACGCCAGCTACCGTCTCCATAGCATTGGCATCACTGGTCAGATTAATCCCAAAACCTACCGAAGGATATCCGTTGAATTTCGAAACGATCGAGCTGGATTTTTCTCCCGTTTCCACCCGGGCAACATCCTTCAACCGGACAAATTTACCATTGTCCGACCGCAGGATGACGTTGCCGAACTCCTCCGGCGTTACCAGACGGCCGACAATCTTGCCAGTATATTGTTTCTCCTGGCCATTATTGACTGGCATAGCACCAACTGTACCGGCCGGAGCCTGGACATTCTGCTCCTTGATAGCGGCCGTGACATCAGCTACTGTGAGGTTAAGCTCAGCGAGCTTATCCGGATTGAGCCATACCCGCATAGCATAGTCCGAACCGAAGATCTGGACATCACCAACGCCTGGAACACGCTTGAACTCATCTAACAGATAGATATCGGCGTAATTCTTCATAAAGGCACGGTCATAGGTACCATCTGGCGAATACAGCGAAAGCATGTAGGCCATATCATCGGAAGACTTACGCGTCGTAAGGCCCACCGTCTGTACATCTGTCGGCAGGCTGGCAGTTGCCGTTGCCGCATTGTTCTGGACCTTGACGGCATCCATATCGCCATCGGTCCCCGTCTCAAATACGACTTCCAAGCTGTAGCGGCCTGTATCATCCGAGTTAGAGGACATATAATCCATGCCCTGCGTACCGTTAATCTGTTGCTCGACAACCTGTGCTACCGTCTCATTGACAACCGACGCATTCGCGCCCGTATACGAGGTACTTACCGATACCGTCGGCGGCGAAATCTGCGGGTATTGGGCAATTGGCAGCTGGAATGCTGCCAGTACACCGACAATGACAATGATTATAGAGATGACGATAGCAAATATCGGGCGGTGTATAAAGAATTTTGACAAAATGCCGCCCCCTTACTTGTTCGAATCAGAAGCTGTAATCTCATTCGCATCAAATTTGCTATTATCCGTAGTCAAGGAGAAGCCCATATCATCTGCCGTGACCATGGTAACCGCAAGGCTGATGCCCTCCTGCAGGTTCGACAGGCCCTCAACGACAACCACATCGGCGGCCGTCAAACCATCTTTGATGATGTAATAGCTGCCGACTTTATCGCCTAACGTTACCGTACGAGCTTCCGACTTGCCGTCTTCACCAACCACCATGACAAAGGATTTGCCCAGCAGTTGCTGTACAGCCCGCTGCGGAACAAGAATAGCATTAGGCACTACTTCTCCCGTCAAGCGGATACGGGCAAACATCCCCGGCAGCAGCAAACCGTCTGGGTTGTCAAACAGCGCCTTGACTGTCAGCGTGCCAGTATTCGAAGACAGGGCACGGTCCATCTGGACAATCTTTCCCTCAACGGGATACTGGGTGCCATCGGAAAGAGTGATGGAAACCGTCGGCGATATACCGTTGCCATTCTGCGAAGCATAATTTGAGAATTTCAGATAGTCGCTCTCAGAAATGCTGAACTGCGCAAATACCGGATTGGAAGAACCAATCGTGACGAGATTTGTACTGCCCGCAGCCGCAAAAGTTCCTACGGCGACATCGTCCACCGACAGCTGGCCGCTCATAGGCGCATAAATAACCGTGTCGGCCAGATCCTGCTGAGCCTTGCGCAACAGAGCATCATTGGCCGCTGCCGCAGCGCTGTAGGCGTTGACATTAGCCTGCTGGTTGGCAACCGTCTGCTCAGAAATCGCCTGGGCAGAAAGCAGCTGCTGATAGCGGCCCAAGTCCGTTACCGCATTGCTGAGGGTTGCCTGGGCCTGGGACAGATTTGCCTGAGCCTGCAATACAGCCGATTCATACTGGCGCGAGTCAATCTTATAGAGTGGCTGTCCCGCCTCTACATGCTGGCCCCCCGTCACATACTTATCGACGACATTGCCCGATACTTTCGATTGGACTTTTACTTCATCCTTCCCCACGATTTGACCGGCAAACTCACTGGTCAACGGTGTATCCTGCTGAATGACTTGCATAGCCTTTACCTGGGTTCCCTGCTGCTGTTGCTGTGCATTCTGCCCGCAGCCCGCCACGATAAAGCTTGAAGAAATGGCCAGCGAAATGCCAATCATCAATGCCTTCGTCTTCTTGTTTTTCGCAAAAAACAAAGTATTAACCTCCTTTTACCATAGACAACAAAAGAGACAGTTTCTCCTCCACTGCCTACGAAACATTCCATTCCCATCTCTACAGAAGCATGGCTTCAATGAAATAGTAAATAAATGTTTACTATCGATGAGATATATAGTATATTATATCTAAGAAAAAGTCAAGGATATGACTTCTCCTAAGCCTCTATTATCCAAGATTTAATGATTATTTAATTAAAGGGGTAATTTTTCTATTATGGAAACGATATCGACGCCGAATGTATCACAAAAATTCATTGAAACGTTGATGCTCATACATAACAACTTCTATCGCCAGACTAAAGTACCGATTCCTTTGAATCAATTTGGTGTCCTGATGGTCGTATTGACGGAGGAAGCGGTTTCAATCACAGAAATCAGCCACATCCTCAAGATTTCCAAACAGCAGATGACCACCGTTATCGACAAACTCGTGAAAAACGGTCTCGTTCAAAAACAAGCGGATATCAACGACCGCCGCCGCTTTGTCATCACCTTGACCCCGGCGGGAAAACAAATCATCGATGACCAGAACGAAATCGTTCGCAAGCGCTTTAATGACCGCATCCAACATCTCAGTTCCACCGAAAAAGCCAAGCTCGGTGATTCCATTGCTAATTTCAATCTGTTGATTGAAAAAATGTTTGCCAACTAAAAAAGATGCAGCAAGAACAACTCGCGCTTGCTGCATCTCTTTTTTTATAAAATAATTACATCCAAATCATCGGGAACAAAGACATTGCCCTGGTAATACGTTCTGGCCTCAGCGGAATATTCCTGCTTGCGGACAGCCAGGTGCTTGTCTTCTGTATGGTAGAGCACCAGATTTTTGACTCCCAGCTGCTGCGCCAGTTCGCTGGCTTCCTTTACCGTACTGTGATTCTTCTCATATGGCTTGAAAATTTCGCGATCTTTATACTGGCAAAAAGCCTCAGCCAGCAGCCAGTCTGCCTTTTCGGCATATTCCCGATCATGTTCATTATACGGTTCATCGCCGAGGCAGGTAAACTTCATCCCATCGGCGAACTTCAAACAATAGCCAAACTGCTTTGCCTTCGTCGACAAGATATCAAATGCCGTAAGCTGGAAGGTAGAAATCTCGACGCTCTGGCCATCCTGCAATTCGTGAATCAGGATATCCGTCCCGACCCGGGCAAAATCCTTCTTCTTCAAAGTCATCTTCGTCATGGTAAGCAACATTTCCTTGACCACATCATGACAGTAAATATGAAACGAACCTTCATATTTCCCCTTATTCATGAGATCGGCAACTTTGCGTATGATCCAGATAACCCCGAGGACATGATCTGTATGCCCATGGGTCACAAACATGTGATGGCATTTCTGATACTCAAAGCCCGTGACTTCCAGCTGCCGAAGGATTCCATTGCCCCCGCCTGCATCAGTCAAAAACAAACTGCCATCCTCCAGCTCTAAAAAGAAACAGGTATTGAAGCATTTGGTCGCCATGGCGAATCCGGTACCAAGGATTGTCAATTTCCGCATAAAACTCCCCCTTCTGTTTTCTTCATTATAACGCGGCTGACCCGTTTTTGCCATAGGCAAAACTTCGTGCGATTTTTTCACGATAAAAACAAGGCGCAAGCAAAAGCCTGCACCTTGTTTTTATTTTCGCTTGAGTTTTTCCAATGCTTCACGAGCTGCATGCTGTTCCGCTTCTTTTTTGCTGCGGCCCGTTCCCTGTCCCATCACCCGGCCGGTAATACGGACCTGAAACGTAAAGCTCTTATCATGATCTGGTCCTTCTTCTGCCACCAGTTCATAAACCACACTTTGTCCCTCATGCTGATAGACTTCCTCCTGAAGGATCGTCTTATAATCCTTTAGGATTGCCCCGTGTTTGACAAGTTCAAATTCCGATTCGAGCTGACGCAATACATAGGCCTGAGCAGCCTCCCAGCCTTGATCGAGATATATTGCCCCAATAACGGATTCAAATGCATCCTCAAGATTTGTCTGACGCGTACGACCGCCGCCCATTTCTTCGCCATGACCTAAAAGCAGGTAATCGCCAAGATGAAGCCCCGCTGCCAGCTTAGCCAACGTTGCTGAACAAACGATGCTGGCTCTGGTCTTGGTCAACTGCCCTTCCGGCATCTGCGGAAAATGCTGATAAAGATAAGTGCTGGAGGCAAGCTCCAGCACAGCATCTCCTAAAAACTCGAGACGTTCATTATGGACGATGTTCCCTTTGGATTCATTCGCGTAGGATGTATGAGTCAGCGCCTGCTGGAGAAAATTCAGATTGTGAAATTCTACCCCCAGAGCCCTTGCCAGCTCACGAAGCGATTGTTTGCGCTCTTCCGACAGAATGTTTTCCATCGTCAGCCTCCATTACTCTGCGTATTTTTTCAGCAACAGGCAGGCATTGTGACCACCAAAACCGAAGTTGTTAGACATAGCCGCACGAACCGTCTTAGCTTTTGCCTTGTTCGGAACGTAATCGAGATCAAGACCCTCATCCTGCGTCTCGTAGTTCATCGTCGGCGGCAACATATCATTCTCGATCGCCAGTGCCGTAGCAATGCACTCAACACCACCAGCAGCACCCAGCAGATGGCCCGTCATGGATTTGATGGAAGAAACCGAAACGTCTTTTGCCGCCTCGCCCCATACGGACTTAATGGCCATCGTCTCGCCTTCATCATTCATATGCGTGGAGGTACCATGTGCATTGACATAATCGACCTCCGAAGCCTTCATGCCAGCATCATCAAGAGCAGCCTGCATGCATTTTGCCTGGTATTCACCACCCGGAGCCGGGCTGGTGATATGATATGCATCAGAGTTAGCACCATAGCCAACAACCTCCGCATAGATATGCGCGCCACGAGCTTTTGCATGCTCAAGGCTCTCGAGAACCACCAGTCCAGCGCCCTCACCCATGACGAAACCGCTGCGATTCTTATCAAACGGACGGGAAGCATGTGCCGGATCATCGTTGTGGTCCATGCAAAGAGCCTTCATAGCAGCAAAACCAGCAACAGCAGCTTCAGAGATAGCAGCTTCCGTACCACCAGCAATCATGACATCTGCATCACCACGCTGGATAACGCGGAACGCATCACCAATGCAGTTGGACCCCGTAGCACAAGCCGTAACAATGCAGCTGGACGGACCATGCAGTTTGTACGTGATGGAAACCTGGCCAGCAGCCATGTTAGCAATCATCATCGGGATGAAGAACGGGCTGATACGTCCTGGGCCTTTGGCAAAGAGTTTTTCATACTGGGAATGCATCGTCTCGATACCGCCGATACCAGCGCCAACGAAAGTGCCAATACGATCCAAATCCTCTTTTTCCAGATCGAGTTTTGCATCGTCAATAGCCATGCCAGCAGCTGCAACAGCAAACTGCGTGTAACGGTCCATGCGTTTAGCTTCTTTTTTATCGATGTAAGCAGCTGGATCGAAATCCTTAACTTCACCAGCGATCTGTGCACCGTATTCCGACGCATCAAAGCGGGTAATCTTATCGATACCATTACGGCCTTCCATCAGACCATTCCAGAATTCTTCCTTACCCATACCAATCGGGGTGATTGCGCCCAGACCAGTGATTACTACACGATTACTCAAAACGAATAGCTCCTCTCAATTATTTAGTCGTTTAAAAAACGTCTGCTCAGTTGGCAGCCTCAGCTTCAGCCTTGAGCTGCTCAAAGATTTCGTGAACGGTCATGATTTTATCAATCTTCGGCATATATTCGCCAGTAAATACCAGACCGGTCTCCACATCGCCCTGCTGTGCCCGCGTAAGCGCACGAATAATGCAGAAATTGTGCTTGCATGCCTTGAGGCAGGCATCGCATTTCGTCGGCGGGACAGGTCCCTCCATGACTTTTGCCGAGAACGGCGTGCGGACAGCACGTCCTGGAAGGCCAACAGGACTGTGGATTACCACGATATCCTCTGGTTTTGATTTCAGATAGTATTCCTTGAGTGCAGGAGCCGCATTAGACTCTTCGCAAGCCGCAAAACGGGATCCCATCTGGACGCCTGCAGCGCCCAATTTTATCAAATCAACGATGTCCTGGCCATGCAGTACACCACCAGCCGCAATGACTGGAATATTTACCGCTGCGCTGACATCTGCAATAAGTTCACGTACTGACGTATCCGTACCGAGATGTCCACCAGCTTCCTTGCCCTCGAGGACAATGGCAGCTGCACCAAGACGCTCTGAAATTTTAGCTAATTTAACGGAAGAAACAATCGGAACAATTGGCGTTCCAGATTCTTTACCGAGAGCAAACATATCACGGGAAAAACCAGCACCAGCTACAACAAGATCGATGCCTTCCTCAATCGCCGTATTTACAACGCCGGCGAAATCTGCTGCTGCTACCATGATATTGATGCCGATGATACCAGACGTAAGCGAACGTGCGAGCCGGATTTCATAACGCAGTTCGTCGTGGCTCATACCAGATGCGGCAATGAGGCCGATACCGCCCTCGTTCGCTACAGCTGCCGCCAGACGGGCCGTTGACAAGCGAATCGCCATACCCCCCTGCTGGATAGGAACTTTTGCGATCTTATTGCCAATTTTCAGCTCTGGAAGTTTCAATGTTACTCCTCCAATCAATCCTACCTTGAGAAAATCCCGTGAAACAAGCTTCACGGGATTTTCAAACAGGTAAGACGCTCAAACTTATTTGTTCTGGTCTATGTAGGAAACTACGTCCTGAACGCTCTTGATCTTCTCAGCAGCCTCGTCCGGAATCTCAATATTGAATTCCTCCTCGAAAGCCATGATCAGCTCAACGATATCCAGGGAGTCAGCACCTAAATCATCGATGAAGGTAGACTCGAGTGCAACCTCGTCAGCCTCAACACCTAACTGCTCAACAACGATATCTCTAACTTTTTCAAAAGTCGACATGAAGTTTCACCTCCTTAAAATGAAAGTTCCTATATAGTTATATCACATAACCATGCCGCCGTCTACATTGACGATCTGACCCGTGATATAGGATGCATAATCCGATACCAGGAAGAGCACCGCATTAGCGACGTCTTCCGGCTGGCCCATGCGCTTGAGCGGAATCCCCGCCAGCGTGGCCTCTTTGGCTTTATCCGTCATTGCTGCCGTCATATCCGTAGCAATGAATCCCGGTGCTACAACGTTGACGTTGATGCCACGAGCAGCCAACTCCTTAGCAGCCGACTTCGAGAATCCGATAACGCCTGCCTTCGCTGCCGCATAATTTGCCTGTCCGGCATTTCCCATGAGCCCCACAACCGATGCCATATTGACAATACGGCCGCTGCGCTTTTTCATCATGAGCTTGGACACAGCCTTCGTGCAGTAGAACACCCCCTTGAGGTTTGTGTTGATGACTGCTTCGAAATCTTCGTCCTTCATACGCATGAGAAGACCATCGCGAGTGATGCCAGCATTGTTTACCAAAATATCAATCTGGCCAAAGGCCTCAGTGACCTTTTCAATCATAGCATCGACAGCCTCAGCGCACGAAATGTCAGCCTGAACGAGGATGGCCTCGCCGCCGTTCTTTTCGATTTCCGCTTTGACCTCTTCAGCCTTAGCAGTATTGCCAGCATAATTGATGGCAACCTTAGCGCCCTCACTTGCCAAGCGGACTGCAATGGCACGGCCAATACCGCGCGAAGCACCGGTAACCAGTGCGACCTTTCCGTCTAAAAGCATATTAGCGAACCTCCTTGAAATAGTCAAGCGTTTTTTGCAAACTTTCGAGATTTTCTACGTTCATGCTCTTGAGAGCCTTGTCGATCCGGCGGTTGAATCCACAGAGGGTTTTACCCGGGCCAGCCTCAACGAAGGTCTCTGCCCCGAACTCCTTCATCGTATTGACGCAGGCAATCCATTTGACTGGGTGATCTGCCTGTGCCACGAGGTTCGCCTTGATTTCGTCTGCCTTAATCTCCAGTTCGCCCGTGAAGTTGGAAACCACCGGAATCTTTGCATCGCGAATCGTAACCTTATCCAGCTCCACAGCCAGTTTCTCAGCAGCCGGCTTCATCAACGTGGAATGGAACGGCGCCGATACCGGCAGAATTACTGCCTTCTTAGCGCCAGCCTCCTTGAGGGTCTCAACTGCTGCCTCAACACCTGCCGTCGTACCAGCAATAACTGTCTGGCCTGGGCAGTTGAAGTTAACCGCCTGTACCTCACCAGCGGTCTTGGTTGCCTTCTCACAAGCATCGACAATGACTTCATCGGCAAGGCCAATGATAGCTGCCATGCCGCCCTGACCAACTGGTACAGCCTCCTGCATGAACTGGCCGCGTTTGTGTACGAGAAGAACAGCATCCTGGAAGTCCAGGACACCAGCAGCAACCAGTGCCGAATATTCACCGAGGCTGTGACCGCCCGTTACCTCCGGCTGAATGCCATGCTCTTTGAGAATCTCATTAGCGATAACGCTCATCGTGAGAATTGCCGGCTGCGTATTTGCCGTCAGCTGCAAATCTTCTGCCGGTCCTTCAAAGCACATCTCCTTGATGGAGTAGCCAAGTGCTTCATCAGCCTGCTGAAACAGCTTCTTGGCTACATCGTACTGCTGGCAGAAATCCTTGCCCATACCAACCGTCTGAGCTCCCTGACCTGGGAATACAAATGCAAGTTTACTCACCGTCAATTACCTCCAATTATTTGCAATCCTGCTGAATCGTGTCGATAACATTTGGCAGACCAGCTACGATTTCTTCAATAATCTGTTTTACCGGTTTAATATCATTAAGCATGCCCGAGATTTCGCCGATCATGACGGAACCATTCTGGACATCTCCCTCATGGGTTGCGCGATGCAATGAACCTACGCCAAGCTTCTCGAGTTCCTCATTGGAAGCACCAGCTGCCTCCAGTTCCTCAAACTTACGCGTGAGTTTGTTAGCCAGTACACGAGCTGGATGACCGAGCTTACGGCCCGTAACCACCGTGGAACGATCCTTCGCATGTTTGACCATTTTCTTATAGTCCGGATGCGCAATGCATTCCTCACTCATGACAAAGCGGGACCCCATCTGAACAGCCTGAGCACCCAGTGCAAAAGCTGCAGCCATACCACGGGAATCCGCAATACCACCAGCGCCAATGACCGGAACATCAACAGCATCCACGACCTGCGGCAAAAGTGCCATCGTCGTAATCTCGCCAATATGTCCACCGGACTCCGTTCCCTCGGCAATAACCGCATCAGCGCCACTGCGAACCAGACGTTTCGCCAGTGCTACCGAAGCAACAACCGGAATGACCTTCGTGCCAATTTCCTTGAGGGCCGGAACATATTCGCCAGGGTTGCCAGCACCAGTCGTAACCACTGGAACTCTCTCATCAATAACGACCTGCATGACCTCTTTTACATACGGGCTCATAAGCATGATATTGACACCGAACGGTTTATCCGTCCAACCTTTGCATTTCTGAATCTCTGCCCGCAGAACATCTGGCGGCATATGACCGGCACCAATGATACCAAGACCACCGGCATTGGATACAGCCGAAGCCAATTCTGCCGTACCGATCCAGGCCATACCGCCCTGAAAAATCGGGTACTTTATGTTCAATAGTTTACAGATTGCATTGTTTTCAAACATTAAAATTAGTCCTCCTCAGGCGTTATTTTTTCTCACCCTCGTCTGCCAGTACCTCTTCTTGAGTCAGTGCATCCCGAATATGTTCCAGGACGTTGCCGTTCACATAATCGTTCGCGACTCCGATTGCACTGCAGATTGACTTAGCATTTGACGAGCCATGGCTGATGATGCAAACACCATTAACTCCCAAAAGCGGTGCACCACCATATTCTGACGCATCAAGACGTTTCCCCAGCTTCTTCAGCGTTGGCATCAGCATAAGTGCCCCCAGCTTCGCCAAAACACCACCCTCTTTGATGGCTTCTTTTATCAGCTTCATGATGGTCTTTGCCAGTCCCTCTGCAAATTTTAGCACAACATTGCCAACAAATCCATCACAAATTACAACATCAAAATTTCCCTTCGGGATGTCACGGCCTTCTGCATTGCCGCCAAAATTGATCGTATGCATCTCTTTTAACAGGGCATACGTCTCTTTCGCCTGTTCATTTCCCTTTGTCTCTTCTTCTCCGATGTTGAGCAGCCCTACTCTCGGATTTTTTGTTCCGAATACGTATTCCGCATAAATTGCCCCCATCATTCCGCTCTGTACTAGATGGATCGGCTTAGAATCAACATTCGCTCCGGAATCCAAAAGCAACGTTGCTCCCTTCGGTGTCGGAATCGGCGTTGCAATCGTCGGACGGCCAATGCCGCGAATTCGTTTCAGGATCAGCTGGGCAGCCGTAACTGCTGCGCCGGTACTGCCTGCTGATAATACGGCATCACAGACACCTTCCTTTACCAGACGAGTTGCCACCACCAACGAAGAATCCTTTTTGCTGCGGACCGCCTCGGCCGGATGCTCATCCATCTCAATAACTTCCGTTGTATGATGAATCGTGATTCCGAGGTTTTCCCAACCATTTTCATGTTTGAGCACATCCCGGATTTTCTGTTCATCACCAACTAATACAATATCGCAATGATATTTTTTCGCCGCACGAACTGCGCCGAACACAATCTGTTCCGGCGCAAAATCGCCGCCCATGGCGTCAACTGCAATTTTCAAAAGTCCTTATCCCCCTTACTTCTCTCCCCACGAAACCATAATGAATTTCGCGCGGAAAACTTCCTGGGTTTCATTATGGGTCTTTACCCACACAAAATACTTATTGCCACGAACCTTTACGATTTCTGCCTTGGCAATCAATTTCTCCCCAACATGAACTGGTACCTTGTATTTTACGTTAGCCACACCAGTAACGGCCATTGGTGCATCAATCACAGCTAACGCCAAGGAATTGGCCTGGGAAAACATGTAATGCCCCTTGGCAATCTGAGTCTTGGCAAACACCATATCATCGGTTACCCGCAGCAGGGAAATACCTGAATGACCGAGTTCCAAATCGATAAGCTCACCGACGACCTCGCCGCTTTGAATAGATTTCACCTTATTCTGCGCCTTTTCCGCCATATTCCGTATGCGTCCCCGCAATTCCGGTATGCCGAGCTCCAGGCGGTCCAGCCGAATTGTCTGAACACTGACCTCCAGATATTTTGCCAGCTCTTCATCTGTCAAAAAAGGTTTTGTCTTGACCTGCTCTAAGAGCAACCGCTGACGCTCTTTTTTTTTGACCCGTGCCATCCAAACACCCCCTTGCGTTTTTAGTACCTGCTACTACAATCTCATATAATGGTCTATTATAAATGGTATGTCTTAAAAATGCAAGTACTTGAGAAATAAAATAAGCAGGACAACTCCGTCCTGCTTATACAGCTTCTAATTATTCTGCTGCCTTGACAACCTCTTTG
>CALYVJ010000010.1 GCA_945494195.1 uncultured Selenomonas sp.
AAAATCAACCATACCGTTACTTACGGAAAATCGGCGGAACCTTTTGGACAAAGTCCGAAAGGGCACCGAATTGCTGCGAAAACATTTCCGGAACCTTTAGGCCACTCTGTTCCTCACGATGAAGACGATCAATCTCATCCATGTCCGTAATCTCGGTCAAAAGCGTTATCGAATGCTCGGTAACTCCCAGCATGAACACACGCCCTGCCATCTCCATAATACATACGGAACGATTCGGTCCCAATGGTAAATGAGACAGGATTTTCCCACCGTATCCCATTTTCTGTTGAGCAAAATGACCACCAAGAAAACGAGCAGCAAAATAAGCCAGCCCCACCACAAAAATAAAAATGGCAAAAAGGCTGACCAAATAAGCAATTGTCGACCACCAGGAAATCGACGATGGCTTAGGGTCTGTATTCTCATAGCCCGACAGATACCCGCCCTTGGCTGCTTCTTCAGCAGCCAGGGCCGGGTCCATCAAGAACAGAGTTGCCAGTATCCCTACAACACACGCCAATAGAATATATTTTCTCTCCATTAGCCTACTGCTTTACGGACAGCCTCCAGAACACGATCTGCCTGGAACGGCTTAACAATAAAGTCACGGGCACCGGCCTGAATTGCTTCAATAACCATTGCCTGCTGGCCCATAGCGCTGCACATAACGATCTTGGCATTTGGATCAACTTTTTTAATCTCTTTAACCGCACTGATGCCATCCATTTCCGGCATCGTGATATCCATGGTAACAAGATCTGGTTTAAGCTCCTGATATTTTTCCAGAGCTTTCATTCCATTCTCAGCTTCGCCAACAACTTCATAGCCATTCTTCGAGAGAATGTCCTTAACCATCATTCTCATGAATGCCGCATCGTCAACGACCAAAACTCGTACTGCCATGTTTCATCTCTCCTCATCTTTAAAGAAATCATTCGACTTGGTTCAACTTTAACTCAATTATATAAGAAAGTCCATTGGTAGGCAAGAGCACGTTTTCGCCTCTGTTCAGTTCCACAACGGATCACTGAAGTTTTGCAGCTCGCTCTGCCGGACTTGCTATCTCAGTGATGCGAACACCAAAGTTCTCATCAATGACAACCACTTCGCCCTTCGCCAGGAATTTGCCATTAACCTGGATATCCACTGGCTCACCGGCCAATTTCTCAAGTTCTACGATTGAACCGTTCGTAAGCTCAAGAATCTCTTTGATTGATTTTTTCGTACGTCCCAACTCTACCGTTACGGAAAGCGGTACATCCAGGATCAAGCCGATATTGGCGTCATTGACCTGAACCGGCTGCATGTTAAGCGGCGTAAATTGTGCAGACTGCACGGGAACGTTTGTCGCCACATGTGGCTGCATGGCCATACCATAACCAGCAGCAGGAGCTGCTGCCGGTGCTGCTGCCGGTGCCGGTGCTGCTGCCGGTGCTGCTGCCGGTGCTGCTGCCGGTGCTGCTGCCGGTGCTAGTGCTGGCTCTGGTGCCGGCTCTGGCTCTTCTTCAGCAGAACCATTCGTCAGCGACTCCACCATTTCCTTAGCCACCGATACAGGAAGGATCTGCATGATTTCGCTGTCAATCAGTCCATCTACCTCCATACGGAAGGACGTGCGAACTACTGGTTCATCTTTACCGACTAGTTCTGTAATCTTGTCCTCACTGCCAAAATCAATCAGATTTACTTTTGGCGGCGAAATATCGATTTTCTTATTGAACATCGTAGAAAGCGACGTTGCCACGGTGCCCATCATCTGGTTCATCGACTCGCCAACAGCGCTCATTGCAATTTCATTGATTTCCGTATCGGGGTTCGTACCATCGCCGCCCATCATGAGGTCTGCGATGATTGCCGCATCTTGTGCCTGAATGGCCAGAACATTATTGCCATCTATACCAATCGTATATCCGACCTCAACAATGAGGTACGGAATTGGATACTGCTCCTGAATGATGCTCATGGTCGCAACCGAAACGGTCGGGGTCGTAATGCTTACTTTGTGTCCCAGCAATACTGAAAGGGTTGTTGCAGCACTCCCCATCGATATATTACCGATTTCCCCTAACGCATCTTTTTCGACATCTGTGAGTACATCATCGAGCTGAGATGAACTACTGTCTGCGGCAGGTTCAGCTGCTGCCTCCGACTCTCCCGCGGGGGCTGCATCGCCTGCGTCCGGTATAGCACCGCCGTTCAGCAGGGCGTCAATCTCCTCTTGCGAGATCATATCGTCACTCATCAGTATCTTCATCTCCTTCATTAATTATTTTTGTAATTTGTACTGCCATTTTCTTTCCGGATGTACCCGGCCGACAATAGAATTTGGGCTTATGCCCCACCATGCAGAGCAAGTTGTCATTCACCTTGGCATCCATTTGCAAAACATCACCAAACCCAAGCGTCAAAAACTCGTTTATCGTGATGTCAACACTGCCCAACTGGACCACAAAGGGTACCTCGGTGCGTTCAATCTTTTTCTGCAGTATTTTTACCTGTTCCGGGTCATCATCTTTGGATACCGATGAAGCTACCCAGAAGGTTGTGGTCAATTTAGACATGACTGGTTCTAGGACAAGATACGGAATACAGATAGTCATCATGCCCTCAACATCGCCAACCTTCATTTGAATCGTGACGATAACAACCATGTCGCTTGGCGGCACAATCTGGGTAAACTGAGGATTAGACTCTGTTGCTTCCAAACTTGGACGGAACTCCACTACATTGGACCAAGCCTCTTTCAAATGTCCCATTGCCGTATCAATGAAGCGCTTCATAACCACTTCCTCAATTTCCGTCAAGACACGGGGCTTGATTCCCGTCTTGCCTTCACCGCCGAAGACACGGTCGATAAAGGCAAAAGCGATTTCCGTATTGACTTCCAAGATGATATTTCCCTTAAGCGGCGGAACCGCCAGAATGCTGATTACCGATGGATTTGCCAACGATTGAACGAACTCCTGATAAGTGAGCTGCTCAACCGACGCTACCTCAACATTTACCAAAGTGCGCAAGTGCGTAGACAAATAGGTATTCATCAATCTGGAGAAACTCTCATGAAGCATGAACAAGGTTCGAATCTGATCCTTGGAGAACTTGTCCGGCCGCTTGAAATCATAGGTCTTTATTTTCTTTTGTTCTTCGTCTGCTTTGACTTCTTCTGCGGATACTGTTCCGTCTGACAGTGCCGAAAGCAGTTTATCTATCTCCGATTGGGATAGTACGTCATCTGCCAACCTTCGTCCTCCTTCCTGCTATGCTTTTCTCGTCTTACTGGAGCAGGAAGCTTGTGATATATACATCGTAGACCGAACCTGCGCCGAGCTTCGTATTGAGTTCATCTTTGATTTTCTTTTTAAGCTCGTCCTGTTTTGTTGCATCAAACTCATCGAGTTTGGCGCTTCTGAGGATCTGCATTGTAGTATCAAGGATTTTCGTCTCTGCCATCGGCTGGAGCTTCCCTTCGAGAATATTATCCTTCTTGCCAGGATTCATCTCAAGAACAATGCCTGCCTTTAGGAATTTGCCTGCTTTCTGGCCACCAACGTTGACCATGATTCCCTCTTTCGCATCTCCCAGTTTGATGAAAACCCCCGGGTCATGATGCTCACTGACTGACTCCGTAGCAGTATCCTTCATCATCTTTGTAGTAATAACAAACGAGATACCTGCTGCCAGTACAAGGCCAACCAAAACAAGGATTACCACCAAGATAATCGGTGATTTTTTCTTCTTTTCTTCTGGCGCAGATTCTGTTTCCTTCTGTTCGTCTGCCATCTGATACTCCTCCCATAAAAAGCTACTTTCTCATTATACCAAGAGTTTATAATTTGTCTACATCAAAATTGATGCAAGGCTCGGCGATACTTCATAACTCTACGCACGATTTCATCCATCGGCTCATCAACGATGAATTTTTTGCCGTTTGTCAAAGTGACAACAGTATCAGGCGTTTCCTCTATTGTCTCTATTATTTCGGCGTTCAGTACAAATTCTCCTTTTTTATTTGTACGGGAATTAAATTTTGTGAGTTTAATCATGAACGATCCATCTCCTTGCCTTTCTGCAATACATCTTCATTCTCTTAAAATTCGTCATACATTCCTATTTTCCCTTTTATTTTTTTCGCTTTCTCTAAAAATCCCGCAATATTTTTCAAAAAAAGTTAATTAATGAACAAAGGCCGATGTATTTTCATACATCAGCCTTTAGCTAAAACACTTTGTTATCAGCGTTTCATATTGATCATCGTCTCAAGCATCTCATCGCCGACCGTGATAATCTTGGAATTGGACTGGAATCCACGCTGGGTAACAATCATGTCCGAGAATTCGTTGGCGATATCGACATTGGACATTTCCAGTGCCGACGGCGTAATCTTAACGCCCAAATCAGCAGCCGTCTTGATATTTGCCGTACCAGAGTTGTTGGACTCCTGATACAGGCTGTTGCCAGTCTTCAACAAACCAGAAGCATTCGTAAACTGTGCCACAGCAACCTGTGCTTCAGCCTGCTTGACACCATTGGTATAGGTACCCGTGATGATTCCTGAGCTGTCAACCGAAACACTAGAAAGCGTACCGGCGGCATTGCCATTCGCCTTGCCATTAATCGTACTGTTGCCGGCATACTGCGTAAGCGAATCCATGACCAGCGTAATGCTCTGCGATGCCTGCGCACCATTCTGCAGCGTCAGGTCGACACTGCTAGAACCACTATCCAGCTTACCATCCGTCGTAAACTGAAGAATCGTATCCGGCATCGTGATAACCGTTTCACTACCATCGTCTTCTTTAATCGTAGCCTCACCCGAACCATTCGTTGCTACCGATACCGTCCACTGATTCCCTGTCGTACTATCCGTTTTCGTCTTCGTGAAGTAAACCGGAATGCTGTGTGCGTTGCCCAACGTATCATAAGCCGTCAGCGTTGTCGTCACTGGCAAGCTGTTGCCGACTTTATACTTGCCTGACGTTTCAGTAACTTTCGATCCATCACTCATTGTAAGCGTAACGGGGCTTCCAGAAGATGCCTCAGATTCTGATACATACGTTTTGGTGATTTTACTGATTGTCGTCTCTACACTGATTGAGGAAATAGTCAGTGGCGGCCTCGCCGTACCATAATTATTGCCTACTTTAAACGAGCCTGTCGATACGGTTGCCGTCGTACCATCGCTTAACGTCAAGGTTGCCGTCTGACCGGTAGTCAGCGTTGCCGTTCCATCAGAAGCTGTTGCATAGCTAGCTACCTTATAGCTACCTCCCACGATATACGAGCCCGACTGCAGATTGGCCGGATTCGTTCCGTCTGCCGTCGTAAGGGTAACCGGACCTTCCTGCGTTGCTGATACACTTCCCTGCGAAGCATTATCATAATCTTTTGTGCTCGTAACCTGGCTCCCGCCACCACTGATGGATTTAATCGTCAGCGCTGCTGCATTAAGGTTATTGGCATACGTAGCAATACTCGAAGCAGCTGCCGCCATGCTCTTGCCGGCAGCAATCTGGATATTGCCAGCTGCACCGGAAGTATTGATGGTACCATTTTCGCCCATCCAGCCCTGTACAAACAAGCCAGAACCTGGCAGAACGTAGTTGCCTTCTGCATCGAATTCAAAAGCGCCATCACGCGTATAGTAACGCTGGTTGCCATTATTTACCACAAAGAGACCATTGCCCGAAAGGCAGAGGTCCGTATTCTTACCGGTGGACTGTACCGAACCATCCGTAAAAATCATGTCAATAGATGCCACACCAGTACCAAGTCCAATCTGCTTCGGGTTCGTACCACCAAGATTACCATTTGGCGAAGAGGCTCCTGTCATCGTCTGCGACAGGGTATCAGCAAAGGTGGTACGACTGGATTTGAAGCCAGTCGTATTTACATTGGCAACATTATTGCCGATGGTATCCATACGGGTCTGATGAGATTTAAGTCCGGATACACCGGAAAAAAGCGAACGCATCATAATGAATTACTTCCTTTCCTTACATTGAAAGTCATCGTCATTCATTGATAATGCAATCCTAGGCAGCATCTGTCATTCAGCTGCCTGAAGTCTCCGTTAGGTCCAACTTCAAAGAATTGCTGCACTATCAATATTGGTTATTATATTTTCATTTCCACGCGTGCCATCCATGGCTGTTATCACGGTCCGATTCGTCACACTGACGACCAGCACCACATCTTTCATATAGACGAGCGATTCCCGTGCTCCCTTTTGAGCCAGTTTGTCGACGGTGTTATCAAGTTTTTCTAAATCTGTATCACTGAGATTGATATTCCGTTCCTGCAGCCGATTCCAGGCATGGTGGGAAAAACTCACCTTCTTTTGGGCCTCACTGAGAATATCCCCAAAGGTGATATTTCCGCTACCATGCTGAATCTTCTGCTTGCCAGCCGTTATTGGATTTAGGGAGAGGATAGGCTGCGTGTTGAAGTATAGCCTTGAATCAGCCATTGTCCGATTCCTCCCATTCAAAACGCCTTGAATTATTTGCTATCCTGGATACCTTCACCAATGCGGGTGATATCCCCGATAGCAACCTTATAAATCTTGTCACCGCTCTTGGCAATGACCGTCGGCGAACCATCCGAAATGCTTACGCCGGAAACCTTACCCTCAAGCTTTGTGGTAGTCTTCGTCTCTTTGCCATCGGCGTCCGTAGTAGTCGTAGTGACTGCCCACTGAACATCCTTACCAATCATGCTGCTGAGCTGGCCAACGAGGACTGAAGTATCAATATTGCTAACCAAGTTCGACACATTCTTGAGTCCATCCGATACATTGGTCATCTGCTCCAATGCCGAGAACTGCGCCAACTGGGCAAGGTACTCGCCGTTATCCTGCGGATCGAGCGGGTCCTGATATTTCATCTGGGTAACCAATAGCTGCAGAAATGCATCTTTTCCCAAGGTGGAATTATCCGTTTTATTGGCAGCCTGGGATGCCTCATAGGCCTCAGCCGTCATAGTTACACCACCCTTAGTGACGGTGTTAAGTACGTTTGACATAGTTATTTCACTTCCTATCTTTAAATGCGATAATCTACGCCATCCGTAGCGTTTGTCGTTGTTCCCTGAATAGCTGCTGCCGAAAGAGTATCCGCCTCATCAGCGTAACCTTCTGCATCCATGGAAAGGATTCGGGCATTGCCGCTATGATTTCCCTGCTGATTCTGCCAAGCCTGCTGTCCCTGGTCCTGAGGTAGCTGTCCATCCGCCAGGCCAGCATAAACTTCCACGCTGTCCACTTTAAGTCCCTGATTGTTTAACTCCTGACGAAGCTGAACGAGAGAATTTTCAATAACCGCACGAACCTGTGCGTTATCACTATGGAACGAAGCATTGACCGAACCATTCTGGGTAACTGAAACCTTCAGCGTAAGTTCGCCAAGATGTTCCGGATTCAGCTTGATTACCATCTGCGTATCCGCTGCCCGGCGAATCAAGCGGGCCTGATCAACAATCTGGCGCGGAATATCAAAATCAGCCTGAGAGTGCTGTACTTCCTTCACATCTGCTGGTGCTGCCGTCCCCGTAAGGTTTTCCTGCAACTGCTGCTGGAATGGGCTTACTGCCTGATTATTGGCGTTGCCAGGAACCGGCACCTGAGGTTTATCTCCCACTGCCTCTTCAGCCAGCTGCTGAACCACCTTGCCGCCGTCAGCTACATTTATCTCAACAGCTTTCTGCTGTCTTCCCTGCTGATTTTGCGGATTCTGCTCTCCCTGCTGCATCATAGTCTGTTTGGCATCCATGTGGATAGGTGCCGTAACTGCTTCATTTTCCACGGAAACTGTCACATCCGGGAAAAGTTTCGATACCGGCTGGGAATCCTTTTCTGTAGTGGATAGCTGTGCAACTGCCAACGTCTGCTGCGGCACACGCATTTCTCCAACTGCCAGATTTTCAGCAACTGCTTCCTGCCAGTTCTGCTGCCCCGTCAAATTTTTCAAAACCGGTGCTTGGTTCGGCAAGTTTAACGGCTGCTGTCCCCCCTGCTTAACACTAAGGAGTTGTGCTTCCAAGTTGGTTGCCGGCTGCATCGGCTTAACGGCCGTATTTCCCACATTATCGGGCAGGATCTGCTGGACCGGCTTGCTTTTCAGCTGCTGTCCCGACAGCATCGCCAAAAAGTCCCGATTTTTCAGTCCCTCTTCTTCCGACTGCGGAATAAGACTCTGGAGCTCCACTGCCTTCGGCTCCTGTTTCGGTACAGGCCCCACCAGTTCCGCCTGACCTTCTTCCGAAAAGTCCAGCTCTACTACCGGTGTATCCGACTGTAGCACCGCCTGCTCTCCCTGTTCCGGCGATACAACAGTTAGCTGCTGACTAGCCGCAATCACTGCTGCCAGCGGATCTTTTGGCGCTTCCTCCATGACATCGCCATTATCTGCTGCACTTCCCTGCGAATCATCAGTGGCTGCCTTGGTTATGGCATCCTGAACGTCCCTGTCAATTTTCCCCAAAGCTTCACCGAAGGAATCCTTGGTGGCATCTTTTCCAACAGCCATAGGGGGGTTCTTTCCCTGTGTATTGGCTGCTGCCTGAGGAACAACGGCCATCAAATTCTTTGTCTCCACATATTTCACCTCCTTACATAGTATCTATCGTTGAGAATCTGAAATCTCTTAAATTAAATTTCGCTATAAACCAAAAAAATCCTTCCTTATACAAGGAAGGATCACTATTTATGGATTATTTCCCTCGGAATTTTCCCCATTCGCCTTGTTCTGCTGTTCTTCCAGCATCTTGCGAACGTCTTCTTCCGTACTCATTTTCTTCTGGGTTCCCTCATACATGATTTGCGTTAACCTAGCGGTTTTCGATGCTTCAAATTCAGACATAACCTTTGCGGCGTTCCCCTCATCCATACGTTGAAGAATCGCAATGCAAAGATCGTCATCCAGGGCATCCATTGCCTCAGCAGCATCACGCGGCTTCATTTCGTTATACAACCGCGCTAATTTGGATACGCGTTTTTTTTCAGCTGCCTCGCGCTCCTTCATCTGCTTCTCAATTTCTTTTTTGGAAATCGTTATCTTCTTGGACTCTTTCTTGTCCTCTTTACTCGGTTTTACATCTTCCACCGGCGTATTTTCCATTTCATTTTGGGACGGAGCCGGTTTTACGAAATACTGACCAATCACCGGCAATTTGTAAAGGCCAAGTTTCTCATTGGCTTCCTGCGTATCAAATAGCCGCAGATAGATGCCCAGAACAAAGCCACCGATAATAAGTACCAGCAACAGGAAGAGCATCAGCAGCAGCTTTGCTATTTTCTTTCCTTTTTTCTTTGGCTGTTCATCTGCCATTGTATTACCTGCCTTTATCTATAATTCCACTGTACCTCTATCATCAATCAACGATAGATATCCAACACCTTGTTAACGTAATTCTGTGTCTCCCGATAGGGAGGAATCCCACCATAATTTTTTACCGCGTTCGGCCCCGCATTATAAGCAGCTACCGCCTTGCGGATATCCCCATCAAACGTATCCAACATCTGGCGAAGGTACTTGGCACCCCCTTCAATATTGGATTTCTTATCGTAGGGGTTAACTCCCAAAGCAGCCGCCGTATCCGGCATAAGCTGCATAACTCCGATTGCCCCAGCAGAAGAAGTTTCATTCTGGTTACCGCCAGATTCTACTTCCGCCACGGCCGCCACCAGCTTCGGATCGACATTATATTTACGGGCCGCCTCATCAATCATCGTGGATAAACTCTGATCCGCCAACGGCAGACTTTGATTTACCGAATAAGAGGGGTACGATTTTTTTGCCGGCGTAACTGCCGTCGGGGCGGCCTGTGCCCTTTCCGCTTGCTCAGTCTTCTGCATTTCCCGCTTGAGGGTATTCTGAAAATCCATTCCCGGAACCCCCCTTGGCATTCCGAATCGTTCCTGAAGTTGTGTAATCCGGGCTTGTACTGCTCTTACCCCTGATAAGTTTATCATAAAGCTTCCCCCGCTTTCCTTCTCATGGTCAACTGCAGGCCAATCTCATCAAGCATCTTCTGCTCTTCCTGCATCGCTTCTTCCCTGTACTCTTGAAGCCTTTTCTCCTTCAACTGCTCAATGCTCTTCAAATAACTCATGACATCCATGAGCTCCTTTAGCTTCTTCTGCCGTTCGTTACGCATCTGCAAAAGGATTCCCTGCTGCATTTCAATCTGCTCACGCTTCCAAGCAAAAAAACTATTAAAAGTCATCAGCCGTCCTACCGTCACTTTCGTGCCCTCCATAGAAAGAGCCTCATACTCCTGCTGCCCCTGCTGCATTTCCCTTAATAATCCATCCAAAGCCTCACGAGCCTCTTCTACCTTTCGGGAGGCTTCCGCAAAAGCAACTTCCGCATCTTCTTTTTTCATACGGGTGACTTTCAACAGCGTTTCCAGTTGGAATTTGAACTTCTTCATTCATCTCACCCGGATATTCCTATCAGCTTATTCTCAGTATCTTCGTATGAGTCTACCTCAAAGATTCCCTGACACAAGAACTCATTGATGGAATCGATTTTAGCAATCGCTTCATCAATTTTCGCACTCGATCCTTTGACATAAGCACCGATGTGAATCAAATCCTCTGCATCACGATATACAGCCATCAACTGCCGCATCTGCTGGGCAGCCTTCAAATGTTCTGGCGATACGACCTCATTCATGACACGACTGACACTGGGCATAATATCAATTGCCGGAAAATGATTCTGCGCGGCAATATTACGGCTCAAAACAATATGCCCGTCCAAAATACTTCGAACAGCATCAGCAATCGGTTCATTCATATCATCGCCATCAACCAGGACCGTATAGATTCCCGTAATCGATCCCCGTTCGCTGGTTCCCGCTCGCTCCAAAAGCCGCGGCAACATAGCAAATACCGACGGCGTGTAACCACGGGTAGCCGGTGGCTCACCAATAGTAAGCCCTACTTCACGCTGAGCCATGGCAAAACGCGTTACCGAATCCATCATCAAAATGACCTTGCGGCCTTGATCGCGGAAATATTCCGCGATGGCCGTAGCCGTCATAGCGCCTTTGATACGAACCAGCGCCGGCTGGTCGGAAGTAGCCACTACGACTACGGAACGCTTCATGCCTTCTTCCCCAAGGTCACGCTCAATAAAATCCCGGACCTCACGACCACGCTCCCCCACCAAGGCGATAACACTTATATCTGCTTCGGTGTTACGGGCTATCATGGATAGTAGCGTAGATTTTCCCACACCAGAACCAGCCATGATACCAATTCGCTGTCCTTCCCCCATTGTTATCAAGCCATCGATAGCCCGAACTCCCACATAGAGATTCTCGTGAATGCGCGGGCGGCTAAGCGGTGCTGGTGGATCAGCCTGCAACGGATATTCTTCCTGGCATAGCAGCGGTCCCTTATCATCCATGGGATTTCCCAGGCCATCCAACACTCTTCCCAAGAGTTCAGGCCCTACTTTAACATTTAACATCTTCTGGGCCGACACTACCTCACATCCAGGACCAATGCCCTGCATTTCACCGACAGGCATCAACATGACATAACCTTCCCGGAAGCCTACCACTTCTGCCGGGATAGGAGCCACGTCCGCCAGTCGAGAATGAACGTAACAAAGCTCACCAACACTGACTGTCGGACCTTGTGACTCAATAACCAGTCCGATTACCTGCGTAACCTTGCCTGTCAATTTCATGGATGGACAAGTTCTCACCGCCTCGGTGAATTTGGTAATATTCAATTGGAAGCTTTTGCCACTCTCTTCACTCATAACATTACATCCCGTACCGCTTGCTTCAAAAGTTCTATCCTGGTTGCCAAGCGGGCATCCACACTGCCATTCGGCGTCTCGATAAGACAATCTCCTGGCTTCAAGCTTTCATCCGACGTAACAGTCAGTACAGCATCGCCATAGGTCAAAATCGTACGGAACTCATCCCGGGCCATCAGCACCAAATCATAACTATCCGGCGGAACATGAACGATGAGTTCCTTTTGATTTTTAACTTTGAGAATGGCATCCTTTACCATTGGCAGGACAACCTGCGGAACATCAATAAAGTGCTGTGGCAGCACCTTGTCGACGACACTCATCGCAATGGTTATCACGTCCTGTTCGGCCTGTTGCACATAATCACGCGAAGCCTTATGCGCATCAGCCAGGGTCTTTTCTGCCTTAGCATTTGCCTGGCGGATAAGATCTGCCATCTCTTCGCGAACCTTCTGCTCCCCTTCATCATGCCCAGCTTCATAACCTTCTCTGCGGCCTGCCTGCTGTGCCTGCTCCTTGAGCGCTTCAATTTTCTGTTGTGCCTCTGCCAGCATTCGGTCGCGCTCAGTCTGTGCCTCCTGCTTGATTATTTCAGCATTTATCTTGGCATCTTTGAGCATTTCCGAGGCCCGCTGCTCTTTGCTAGCAATTTCAGCCATTATATGGGCGCGGGCCTCATCGTCCATCGTCATATCTGCCACAGACTCCTGTTTAGGTGGCTCCGGCGTATCGATAAAATGAGGGTTGTCTTTCCATACAGCGGCTTTGATAACCTTAGACAATCATCTCGTCTCCCTGTCCACGCGAAACAACAATCTCGCCCTTGTCCTCCAGCGTGCGGATGACATTGACGACCTTCTGCTGCGCTTCTTCGACATCGCGGATCTTGACCGGTCCCATGAACTCGATTTCCTCACGCAGCATGTCGGCAGCACGTTTCGACATATTCTTGTAGACTTTGTCGGCAACTTCCTGCGGCGTAGCCTTGAGAGCCAGCGACAAATCCTTCGTATCTACCTCGCGAAGCACCATCTGCAGCGAACGGTCGTCGAGCTGAACGATATCCTCGAATACGAACATGAGTCGTTTGATTTCTTCGGCCAACTCTGGGTTGTCCACTTCGAGGGTTTCGATAATAGACTTCTCAGTCGTACGGTCGACGCGGTTAAGTACCTCGACAATAGCCTTGACACCACCGGCAGAAGTGAAGTCCTGCGTAACCAATGTCGAAAGCTTGCGCTCCAGCACACGCTCAATTTCTCGAATAATATCTGGAGACGTACGATCCATCTGAGCAATTCGTTTAGCAACATCAGCCTGTGCATCCGGAGACAGCGACCCTAAAACGGTTGCTGCCTGATCCGGATCCAAATATGCCATGATAAGTGCGATCGTCTGCGGATGTTCGTTCTGGATAAAGTTCATGAGCTGAGACGGATCGGTCTTGCGCAGGAAGTCGAATGGACGAACCTGTAAGCTTGTCGTAAGGCGATTGATAATATCCATCGCTTTTTCGGACCCCAATGCCTTTTCGAGGACATTCTGTGCGTACTCCAAGCCGCCACTGGATATATAATCCTTGGCCATCGCCATCTGGTAAAACTCACTGATTACCGCAGCTTTCTGCTCTGCGCTTACCTGCTTATGATTGGCAATCTCCAGTGTTATTTTTTCAATTTCTTCATCATCAAGATGCTGGAACAGCTTGGCCGAATACTCCGTGCCAAGTGCTATAAACAGTATCGCAACCTTCTCCTGATTGGAAAGTTCCGATTCACTGTCTCCATACATATCAAATGCCATTTATTCATCCTCCGAAAGCCAAGTCTTGATAAGCATAGCCACTTCGGCCGGCTTCTGATCGATGAGCTGCTGCAATGTCTGCTTCTCGGTAAGATGACGCTGCTCCTCTTCGGTAAGCTCTTCTTCGCCAACTTCTCCTGCATCCACGCGTTCTGCCCTCTCTGCTGCCAAGCGTGCCTTCTCCTCTTCTTCGAGACGTTTCTGCTCTTCGAGTGCGGCCAGCTCCTGCTGTTTCTTGCGGCGGCGCATCATGATAGCACCAACAATCAATGCCAGTACTAAAAGTGCTGCAGCAATCTGCATATAGAAAATGCGGTCTTCCCGATCCTTTGCTGCCTGTTCTTCAGCAGCCCGGCGGTCTCTAAGTTCTGTACTGAATGGCAGCGGCTCAACAGAAATCGTGTCGCCACGATCCTGATTAATGCCCGCTGCACTGCTCACCGTACGCATGATGCTATCCTGCTGGGTTGCATTGACATCATCGTTGACCAGCACGGCTACGTTCAAGCGGCGGATCGAGCCCGGAGCAGCCACAACCTTCGACTTTTCTTCATTGATTTCGTAGTTTTTCGTCGATTCCTTTTTAGAATACTCCGCATTGGAGTTCCCATTCTGGGCAACATATCCAGGGACATTCGACTGGACACCTGCTGCGCCCCCCGGCTGAGTCGACGTACCATTATAGGACTCGCTGACATCCTGCTGGCTGCGGATAATACCAGAATCGTCCACTACCGGCGTAAAGATCTGCTTATCGGTCGTACGATCATCGAAATCAAGCTCAACATTTACACGAGCAAAAGCACGTCCTTCCCCTAACGACTGGTCCAAAAGGGTCTGGATGCTCTTTTGGATATTATCCTGGACCTTCTTCGTCATATCCAGCTGCGTCATTGTCTTTGCTCCGACGCTGTTTTCTTCGTTTTCGTCCGGGTCGTTGAGAATCTTGCCCGTATCATCAACAATGGTGATATTCTCTGGTTTTAATCCTTGAATACTATTGGCCGCCAGATTGACAATACCCTTGATCTCTTTCTTGCTGAGTTCCGCCTGCGGTTTAAGGCGAAGCATAATCGATGCCGTTGCCGGCTTCTCGTTCTTCTTGTAAAGGCTGTCTTCCGGAAGAACGATATGAACCCGGGCTTTTTCGACTGCTTCAATCTGCTCAATCGTACGGGTCAGTTCCCCCTGAAGTGCCTGGAGGAAATTAACTTTATTCTGGAATTCGGTAACGCCAAGCTTGCTGTCATCGAAAATTTCAAACCCTTTATTCCCGCGAGGCAACCCCTGAGAAGCCAAGTCCAAGCGAGCATCATGAACATTCTTGGACGGAACCAGGATTGTTGTCCCCTGTTTCGTTTCCTGCACCTCATAATTAATTTTTGATTCTTTTAATTTAGCCGCTACTTCACCGGCATCCTTTGCTTCCATATTTGTAAACAAAGGAACCATATCCGGCTTATTGCCATACCAGGCACTCAAGCCAATGATAGCAACGAGAATAGCCAAAGCGGCTCCCAGCATTATATAGCGCTGGCGTTTGCTGAACCTGGCCCACAGGTTCTTATACCGCTCTTTCCAATCTCCCATGATCTCAATCCCTTCACGTCAATTCTGTCTATATCTGCTACAAAAAATTATACCTGCATCCGCATGATTTCCTGATACGCTGAAATCGCGCGATTCCGAAGCTGAAGGGTGAGCTGCAGGGCAATGTCAGCCTTCTGACTGGCAATAACCACCTGTGCAACATCATCAATCTGTCCAGCTGCCAGCAGGGCATTTTGCCGATCCGAATCCAGCTGGAGTTCATTGGTCTTCTTCAAAGCATCCTTCAGATACTCCCCGAAGCCTTTTACTTCTTCTTTTGGCTGGGTCTCCCCTAAATGACTGTTGGCGTGCATCGACACCGGTGTCATCTGCAATGCTTGTATATCCATAGCTCTGTCCTTTCAAAAGCTGCTATCATAAGAATTCCTGCTTATTTGCTGCCCATCTCTAATGCCTTTGTTACCATGGACTTAGCAGCATTGATAGTCGTCGTATTCGCCTCGTAAGCGCGAGAAGCCGTAATCATATCGACCATTTCGGCCACGATATTGACATTAGGGCGTTCCACATACCCTTGGGCATTCGCATCCGGATGGCCAGGATCATATACCAATGGACCCTGGGTATCATCCGTGCCAATACTGACAGCGCGCACTCCATCACCTGCCTCTAATTTATTAACCGACCGCTGCAGGAAACTAGAAAAGCTGTTTCCCGACTTCGCACGCGGCTCAAAAACCACATAACGGCGGTGATATGCACCGCCTTCCTGAGTTCTTGTTGTATTGGCATTTGCAATATTATTGGATATGACATCCATACGCAGGCGCTCAGCTGTAAGTCCCGATGCTGCTGCATCGATTCCCAAGAACATACTCATAAAGTTTCTCCTCTATCTCCCATCATCAGCTCTGGCCACTGGTGATAACATTCTTCATCTTCGTCATAAAGCTTCCCAGCTCGGTGGACATAGCATTGTAATAGAGCTGATTCTTGGCTAGGCTTGCCATCTCAATATCAATATCAACGTTATTGTTGTCCACACGCATGGTAGTCGTGCCATCCTCTTCGATTACAGCATGCACTTTCCCCGGCATCGCCATTGGCAGATGCCGGTCATGGGTACGTACCATCTGTACGCGTCTGCTGCTATCTCCCAGATGCATTTCCTTTGCCAGCAAGTCTTCGAAATTTACCGCACTCCTTTTAAAGTTCGGTGTATTGACATTAGCGATATTGTTACTGATGACTTCGTGACGCAAATTTGCAGCCTGAAGGCCACGGCCCAGATAATCGAAGTTCGGCGAATTCATGATTTGTTCCAGCATTTCAGAATCACATCCTTTCCCGGATTAAGCCCCCGTTCATAGTTAC
>CALYVJ010000011.1 GCA_945494195.1 uncultured Selenomonas sp.
GATTTCGGTGCAGTACATGTGCAATACGAAGACGACAGATACGGAAGCGACGGTGGCGCAGATCAAGGCACTGCAGGCTGCCGGCTGCGATATTGTCCGTTTGGCTGTGCCAGATAGGGAAGCGGCCAGGAATTTGGGGAATATCATTGCCCAGGTTGATGTGCCATTGGTAGCGGATATCCATTTTGATTATAAACTGGCCCTAGAGGCTATCAATCAGGGGATTTCGGCTTTGCGCCTGAATCCTGGCAACATTGGCGGAGAGGAAAAGGTAAGGGCTGTAGTACAGGCGGCTAAGGTTAAACATATCCCTATCCGCATTGGCGTAAACGCTGGTTCTCTGGATAAGAAAATCCTAGCCAAGTACGGTGCTGTTACGCCGGAAGCCTTGGTAGAATCTGCGATGCAGCATATCCGCATCCTTGAGAAATTGGATTTCCACGATATGAAAATATCCCTCAAGGCCCATGATGTACCGCTTACTTTAGCGGCATACCGCTTGATGAGCGAGACGGTGGATTATCCGCTGCATCTTGGCATTACGGAAGCGGGGACGGTAAATACGGGCATCATCAAATCCGCCGTAGGAATCGGTGCTCTGCTGGCGGAAGGTATTGGGGATACTTTCCGGATTTCGCTGACCGGTGACCCGGTGGTTGAGGTAAAGGTGGCCAATGAGATTTTAAAATCCCTGGGGCTTAAAGAATATGGTCCAACGCTGGTAGCCTGCCCGACTTGTGGCCGGACCAGCATCGATTTGCCGGCCATTGCTGCCCAGGTGGAAAAGAAGCTGGAAACCATCAAGGAACCCATCGATGTTGCTGTCATGGGGTGTGTGGTTAATGGTCCGGGTGAGGCACGCGGAGCGGATGTAGGCATTGCCGGCGGCAATGGCGAGGGACTGATCTTCCGCAAGGGGGAAATCATCCGCAAGGTACCAGAAGAAATACTGGTAGAGGAACTGTTTAAGGAAATCGATGCAATATTGGAGGAGCGTAAACAGAAATGAGAGCAAGTAATTTATATGCACCAACACTTCGCAATACGCCGGCTGAGGCCGAGATTGTCAGCCATCAGCTGATGTACCGTGCGGGTATGATCCGCAAGGTTGCCGGTGGTATGTACACTTTCCTGCCGTTGGGCTGGCGGGTTATCCGCAAGATTGAGGAAATTATCCGCGAGGAGATGGATGAGGCTGGCGGCCAGGAAGTCGCTATGCCGATTCTGCAGCCGTCGGAGCTTTGGGAAGAAAGTGGCCGCTGGGCAGCATATGGCGATGAGATGATGCGCATTAAAGACCGTCATGGCCGCAATTTCTGCCTTGGACCGACCCATGAGGAAATGATTACCGACCTCGTCCGTGATGAGGTCAGCAGTTATAAACAGCTTCCGCTGCTTCTTTATCAGATTCAGGATAAATTCCGCGATGAACGTCGTCCGCGTTTTGGACTTATGCGCAGCCGCGAATTTATCATGAAGGATTTGTATTCCTTTGATAAGGACGTAGAAGGCATGAACGTTTCGTATCAGAAGATGTATGATGCCTATACGAACATCTATAACCGCATGGGACTCAAATTCCGTCCGGTCGAAGCAGATAACGGTGCTATCGGTGGTGGCCATTCTCATGAATTTACGGTATTGGCAGAGGCTGGCGAATCCAACATTGCCTATTGTACGAAGTGCGATTACGCTGCCAGTGATGAAAAAGCAGAACTGGCTCCGATTGAAGCTGATTCTGAGGAGGCACTGGAACTAAAAAAAGTCGAGACGCCGGCGGCTGATACTATCGAGAGCGTAGCAGAGTATCTGAATGTTCCAGTGGAGAAAACCATCAAGGCCGTAGCCTATCAGACGGACACGGACCAGCTGGTATTGGCTTTCGTCCGTGGGGATCATGAAGTCAATGAAGTCAAGGTGATCAATCAGGTGGAAGGGGCACTGGAACTCCGGATGGCTGAGGAAGAAGCCATCAAGACTGCCGGCGGCTGTCCGGGATACATGAGCCCGATTGGTATCAAAGAGGGTACGCTGATTCTGGTAGATCCGACTGTCATGAACATGTACAATGCAGTGGCTGGTGCCAATGAAGCTGGCTATCATTATATGAATGTAAATCCGAAGCGGGATTTCACCCAGCAGAGTATTGTCGTTACGGATTTGCGCATGGTCAAAGAGGGGGATTTATGCCCACACTGTGGTGCGCCGATGTCCATGACTCGTGGAATCGAGGCTGGCCAGGTATTTACGCTTGGCACGAAGTATTCCCAGGCAATGGGGGCCACTTTCCTTGATGAGCAGGGAAAATCCCAGCCGCTCTACATGGGCTGCTACGGTATTGGCGTCGGCCGTACGATGGCTGCGGCAATCGAGCAGAATAACGATGAGCAGGGTATCATTTGGCCCAGAGCAATTGCCCCCTTTGAGGTAGTTGTCGTTGCTGTCAATGCGAAAAAAGAGGATCAGCTGGCCTATGCTGAGGAAA
Source organism: uncultured Selenomonas sp. (assembly GCA_945494195.1). Taxonomy (GTDB): domain Bacteria; phylum Bacillota; class Negativicutes; order Selenomonadales; family Selenomonadaceae; genus Selenomonas_A. The sequence continues at coordinate 2,486 of CALYVJ010000011.1, forward strand.
TTTATGCGGAATGCCGCAAAGCTGGTATGGATACGTTGCTGGACGACCGCAAAGAGCGCGCTGGTGTCAAGTTCAAAGATTGCGATTTGATTGGCTATCCGGTTCGGGTAGTCGTTGGACCGAAGGCTGTGGAAGAAGGCTTGATTGAAGTCAAGGTCCGCAAGACTGGGGAGGTATTTACCTTCAGCCGCGAAGAGTATCTGGCAAAAGTTCAGGAACTTTTGCAGAATCTTTGAGTTTAGCGGGACATACCAAAAAAGCTCCATCGTATGATGGAGCTTTTTTGGGTATCGTTGCTTATTCAGCGGAGCCGACGGCCTCGTTGAGCCCTTCAATCAGAGCATCGACATCAATGCCGTGAGCCATAGCACCCTGTTCGATGTTTTCGAAATGAGCGGCAGCGCAGCCAAGGCAGCCCATGCCAGCGTTGACGAATACATCAACCGTGTCCGGATACTTCTGAACGACTTCGAGAATGCTCATGTCTTTGGTAATTGCCATAATATATAACCTCCTATTATATAGCCTAGTAAAAACCCATCGAGGATGGGAAATTTCCATTACCCGAATTATAGCACAGAAGGGTTTAACGATACAAGGAATAATGAATCACATTCATCAAAAAAAAGAAAGAGGACTGGAATTTTCTTTTGAATCGGGGTAAAATGAATAGGACTTTGAAAGTGAGGAATCGAAAGATGTCGTTGGAGCACAGAAGAAAAATTGTTGGGAAATGGTGGCTGCGGGCGGTGGCAATCCTGCTGTTGCTGCTGGTTCCTGTGTTGATATCCGGCCAGAAGCCGATGACGGCGACTATGGTGGCAGACAGTGAGACGGGCACCAAGGTGATGGTGCTGAATTATCATAAAATCGACAATACCTTTATCTCGCTGGCTGTTTGCCCGGATGATTTCGATGAACAGATGCGTTACCTTCGGGATAATGGCTATCATACGATTTCCCCGGATGAACTGTATGACAGCATAGCAGGAAACGGGGAACTTCCGGAAAATCCGGTGCTGATTACCTTTGATGATGGCTATGAAGACAATTATACCAACGCGTATCCTATCTTGAAGAAATATGGGTTTAAGGCAACTATATTTGTTATAACGAGCTTCCTGGGAAAGGATAAGAACTATTTGACGTGGGATCAGGCTAGAGAGATGGATGCGCATGGCATCAGTATCGAATCCCATACCGTCGATCACAAATCCATGACGGACCTTACGGATGAACAGCTTCGGATGGAACTCGTTGACTCCAAAAAGAAAGCCGAGAAGGAGCTGGGGCATTCGGTAGATTATATGGCTTATCCGACGGGAACGTATAACCTTCACATTGCAGAAATGGTGAAGGAAGCCGGTTATAAAGCGGCGTTTACCATCAAATATGGAAATGTGGATAAAGCCAGCAATATTTATGCATTGGAGCGTGTGCCGATATTCCATACCGAAGATACGCGCAAGGATTTTCTGGAACGCATCCGCTATACCCCGATATTTGAACGCTTTGGCTGGACGAAAAACTAATAGAAATGGCTGCGGGGCTACTGGCTGGGCAACGAAGAACCTGTGAATAAACAGTGAAATCAATCTGTTTATTCACAGGTTTTTTTATTAATTGTGGAAAAAATTGTGGAAAAATCCTGGCGGCGGTGAACTAGAGCTTGCAAAAGTGGCGGATTTTTGATATAAAAGAGAAGAGAAAAGTGGTGAATTGTGGGGGAAAGTGGTTTAAAAGACCAGAAAGGTGGTGAGGCAGGATGTTCATGGGGGAATACGTACATTCCATCGATGCCAAGGGGCGTATCATTCTGCCCGCTGATTTCCGTCAGGAACTCGTCGTTACCTTTGTAATCACCCGTGGTCTTGATAACTGTTTATTCTTATACGGACAGCAGGCTTGGGAAGAGTGGACGGCAAAACTTCGCGCACTGCCGATGGCGAAGCCGGCAGCTCGCGCTCTCAGCCGCTTCTTCTTTGCTGGTGCCAGAACCTTGGAATGCGATAAGCAGGGACGTTTTTTGGTTCCGGCTAATCTTCGTTCCCATGCGGGGATTGCCTTGAAGCAGGATGTAGTGCTTACTGGTATCGATAACCGCATTGAAGTATGGAGCCAGGAGCAGTGGGAGAAATATAATGAAGAGGTGGAGCCGGATGTGACGGCGATTGCCGATTCTCTTTCGGAATTGGGAATATAACCCACTTTTCATGAAGATAGAAAAAATAGTCAGGAGCAGGAAACATGGAGTTTCATCATATCAGCGTGATGCTGGAAGAGACCGTCAAGGGACTCGTAACAAATAAAAAGGGAACTTATGTGGATTGTACCCTGGGTGGAGCTGGCCATTCCCGCAGGATAACGGAATTGCTGGAACCAGAAGGACGCCTTATTGGCATTGATCAAGATGAAGAGGCGATTGCAGCAGCAACAGAACGGTTGAAGGATGCGGCCTGCCAGGTGGATATCGTTCATAGCAACTTCCGCAACCTGGAGTCGATTCTTGCGGATGAGAAGGCTCCACTGGTGGATGGAGTAGTGTTCGATCTTGGTGTTTCGTCACATCAGATTGATACGGCAGAGCGCGGGTTTTCGTATATGCAGGATGCACCGCTCGATATGCGGATGGACCCGGAAGCAGGCTTTTCGGCTTATGATGTGGTCAATACCTACAGTGAGAAAGATCTCGACCGTATTTTCCATGATTACGGAGAGGAGCGTTGGGGACGCCGCATTGCGCAGTTTATAGTCAAAGAGAGGGCGATAAAACCGGTAGAGACGACTGGCGAACTGGTGGATATTATCTGCAAAGCCGTGCCAAAGGCTGTCCGCCAAGCCGCAAACGGTCATCCGGCTAAGCGCATTTTCCAGGCAATCCGCATTGAAGTCAACGATGAATTGGGAATTCTGGAGAATGCTTTTCGCACGGCAGTCAAACATCTGAAGCCAGGCGGCCGTATTGCCATTATCACCTTCCATTCTTTGGAAGACCGCATTGCCAAGACGACGCTGAAGGAAATGGCCCGTGGCTGTATTTGTCCGCCGGAACTTCCCGTCTGTATGTGCAACCATAAGCCAGAAATCCGTATGATTGGCAAGCCAATTCAGGCGACCAGTGAGGAATTGGCCAACAATTCCCGCTCGAAGAGTGCTAAGCTCAGAATCGCAGAGAAATTACCACAACAAGAGGAAGGAGGGGATCGTTGATGTTCGCACGACAGGAAGAAGAACAGGTAGAGGAAGTGCTTTCCGCTGAGGAAGAAAACAGACGCCTAAGACAAGCGCCGAAGGAGCCGCTTTTCAAGACGGTTTTGGATACGAGCACTCGGTCCCACTGCCAGATCCTTTTTTTAACGATGGCAGTTTTGGCCATGCTGGTTACGGTTGGCAGCGGGGTCAGCGCAAGCCGAGGGTATGCATTGGTGGCTGTACAGCAGAAGGCAGATGCGTTGGAACAGGAAAATGAACGCTTGAAGATTGATATCGCGAAACTCAAATCGCCGGAACGCATCAAGAATATTGCCCAAGACCAACTGGGGATGGAAGTTCCCAAGCATACGTATTTCAGTCAGGAAAAATAAATACGTGGCCGCATACAGGCGGCTGTCAAGAAAAGAGGCTGTCATGCAACGTGAACAGCTTCTTTCGTGTTTATATAGAAATAAAAAATACTACTATTTTTTTTCCAGACGGTTTATAATAGTGTACGGTCCGCAATTATGAGTGGTGGAATCTGAGGAGGAAAATTGATGAAAACTATCAATCAGCTGGCAGAGCTTGTTAAGGGCGCTGAAGTTATTGGCAATAAAGAAACGGTTATCACGGGGATTGAACATGATTCCCGCAAGGTAGAAAAAGGAACGCTTTTTGTTTGCATCCCGGGCATCCATGTGGATGGCCATAAATTCATTCCCCAGGCAGTGGCTGCTGGCGCTGCAGCCATCCTCACGACGCGGGCAGAGGTGGAAGTGCCGGAGGGAATCGCTGTGCTTTTGGTTAAAGACCTTACGGCTGCCCTGGACACGATTGTGCCCTTTTTCCACGATTATCCGGCCCGCAGCATGCGGGTTATTGGCATAACCGGTACCAATGGTAAGACTACAACCAGCTATATAACTAGAGCTATCCTGCGTGAGGATGGCTATAAAGTTGGCCTCATCGGAACCATCCAGATCATGATGGAAGATGAAGTGTTCCCGATTCACAATACGACGCCGGACGTGGTGGAACTCCAGCATACACTGGCCATTATGCGTGACAAGGGAATGGACTATGTCGTTATGGAAGTGTCTTCCCATGCGCTGGACCAGAATCGTGTGGCAGGGATTGAATTCGATACAGCTGTCTTTACGAACCTTACCCAGGATCATCTGGATTACCATAAAACCTTGGAAAACTACATGCTGGCAAAGGCAAAATTGTTTGAGATGGTATCCAAAGACGGTGTCAAGCGGGGCAAGACTGCTGTGGTAAACATTGACGATGAAGCAGGCAAGACGATGCTGGAGCATGCATCTTGCCGCCATCTGACTTATGCGATTGATGGCGAAGCAGATTTGCGGGCTACGGATGTCGACGTCTTGGCCAGCGGTGCCAATTTTACGCTGAATCATAAATCTTTCGGCAAGATGGCCCTAAAACTGCATATTACGGGAATTTTCAATGTCTACAACGTCATGTCGGCTGTAGGCGCTGCTCTGGCAGAAAACATCAAACCGGAAATCATTGAGAAGGTTTTGCAGGGCTTTACCAGTGTGCCGGGACGCTTTGAACTGGTAAAGGCTGGCCAGGATTTTTCCATTATCGTTGACTATGCCCATACGCCGGATGGGGTGGAGAATGTGCTCCGCACGGCGCGGGAGATTGCCAAGAAGAAAATCATTGCTGTCTTTGGCTGCGGTGGTGACCGCGACCGCACCAAGCGCCCGATTATGGGGCGGCTGGCAGCCCAGCTGGCTGATGTGGTCATTGCTACGTCGGATAATCCTCGTTCGGAAGATCCGGAATTTATTCTGAGCGAAGTGGAAGCTGGGGTGAAAGAGGCGATTGGCAGCAAGCACCATGAAAAGATTACGGACCGCCGTGAGGCTATTTTCCGGGCGGTAGAATTGGCAGAGACTGACGATATTGTCATCATTTTGGGCAAGGGACACGAAAACTATCAGATTTTAAAAGATGAAACCATTCATTTCGATGATAAGGAAGTGGCGAAAGAGGCAGTCGCTGCCCGCAAGGAGGAAAATTGATGCCAGCATTTAATCTTGAAGAAGTACGGGCGATTACGGAGGCTTCCGTATACGCAAAAGAAAAAGAAATTTTCTGTGACTTGGTCAGTGATACCCGCAAGATTTCGGAAGGCGTCCTTTTCCTGGCTTTCAAAGGAGAGCGGTTCAATGGTGAAGATTTTGCTGCCGAAGCGTTGGAAAAAGGGTGTGCTGGCGTAATGGTAAGCCGTGACTGCGCGTCGGAGATTTTGTCGGCATGTAAGGGGACGGTTTTACAGGTGGAGGATACGCTGACTGCGTATCAGCAGCTGGCTCATGCTTGGCGTATGCGCTTTACGGATCTTCCGGTGATTGCCATCACTGGTTCGAATGGAAAGACGACAACCAAGGACCTTACGGCAGCTGTTTTGTCCGCCCGTGGTCCAGTACTTAAAACTCAGGCAAATTTCAACAATGAAATCGGTCTGCCGATGACGCTTTTGGGAATCCGGAAGGAGCATACGGCTGCTGTGGTAGAAATCGGCATGAGGGGGTTCCATCAGATCGAGGCTATGGCCCCTATTGCGGAACCAAAGATTGGTATTGTGACCAATGTCGGCGAGACCCATATGGAGCTTTTGGGCTCCTTGGAGAATATTGCCAAGGCAAAGGCCGAGCTGGTAGAGGCGATTCCCCATGGGGGGACGGTTATCCTCAATGCGGACAATAAATACGTTGCCGGTATGCGGGACAAGGTCAAAGCTGGCGTGCGCGTCCTGACCTTTGGTCTTGAGCAGGCGGCTGATGTGCGTGGCGATGCCATTGAGACGGAAGGGCAGACGACGCGATTTGCGGTAACCTATCAGCAGAAACGCCACGAATATACCATTGCCATGGTGGGGCGTCACAATGTCTACAATGCTCTGGCGGCAATTGCCGCAGGCTTTGCACTGGGACTCACGGCTGCGGAAATCATTCAGGGACTGCAGAATCTTGAAGCGACAAAGATGCGGTTTGAGTGCAAGAAGGTCAAGGATTGGAATGTGGTGAATGATGCCTACAATGCCAGTCCTATGTCGATGACGGCGGCCATCAATACCCTTTCGGAGTTGACGAAGGGCCGTAAAATTGCAGTAATGGGCGATATGTTAGAACTGGGTAGTGTGTCGGTGGAAGCACATCGCCATGTGGGTGAAGAATTGGCGGAGCATCATTTTGCTGCTGTCATCACCCGTGGGGAGATGGGAAATCACATCGCTGATGGAGCCGAAGCGGGCGGTGTCGGAACTGTATACCGCTGCGCTTCCCATGAAGAAGCCGCAAAACGGCTTCATGAAATTCTGCAGCCGGAAGATACGATTTTGTTCAAGGGCTCCCGCGGGATGCAGATGGAAAAAATAATCGACCTGCTTTAAGGAAATTGAAATAGAAAGAGGAATCACAAAGTGGAAACGAGTTTACTCATTGCGGCAGTGGTAGCTGCTGGTTTTGTATTGGTGACGGGACCGTTTTTTATCCCGGAACTTCATAAACTGAAATTTGGCCAGAGCATTCGTGAGGAAGGGCCGAAGAGCCATCAGGCTAAAAGTGGTACGCCAACTATGGGCGGAATCATGATTATCCTTGCTATTACGATTGGTACGGTGGCAGCAGCCCCGCTCTCTACGGAAATCCTGCTGGCACTTTTCATCACGCTGGGACATTTCGTACTTGGATTTCTCGATGACTATATCAAGGTCGTAAAGAAACGCAACTTGGGGCTCAAGGCTAAGCAGAAGATGTTGGGGCAGATTATTATTGCGGTGGTTACGATGATTATCGGTACTCGGATGCTTGGGATTGATACGAGCGTATGGCTTCCGATTGCTAACACTTCCATCAATATCGGCGCAGGATATTATTTTCTGTTACTCTTTGTCATGGTGGGAACGTCCAATGCGGTTAACCTCACCGATGGCCTCGATGGATTGGCTTCTGGCACGATGGCCATCGCTGCCAGTGTTTATGCGGTTATTTGCTTGAACATGGGGCATAAGGATTTGGCGATTTTCTGCGTAGCGGTCGTAGCAGCCTGCTTGGCTTTCCTGCGGTTCAATGCGCATCCGGCAAAGGTATTTATGGGTGATACGGGGTCTTTGGCATTAGGCGGTGCCTTGGCAGCGGTTGGCATTCTGACTCATACGGAAGTTTTGCTGGCTGTAGTTGGCCTGATTTTTGTCTGTGAAGCTCTTTCGGTTATCATCCAGGTTATCTCCTTCAAGTCTACGGGCAAGCGTGTATTCCGCATGAGCCCGATTCATCATCACTTCGAACTTGGCGGATGGTCTGAGTGGAAGGTAGTATTTGTATTCTGGGCAGTAGGGCTCTTGGCAGGTATTGCAGGTCTTTGCATGTTGTAATTATTCATTCGAGTTCATAAGAATTCATTGAGGGGGATTTCTTCGTGGTTATGGATCTTTCGGGAAAGAAAGTACTGGTAATCGGTGCTGGTATCAGCGGGTTTGCCTCGGCTAAATTGGTCAAGTCCTTTGGGGCAGAAGTGGTGCTCAGTGATGCCAAAGAGGAAAAGGATATCCAATACGATTTTCAGGAGCTTCGGGATAAAGGGATTGAGCTGGTATTTGGTCCGCAGCAGGAAAGTTTGCTGGATGATGTTGACTGGGTGATGGTATCGCCAGCAGTTCCAGAACGGATTCCACTCATCCAGGCAGCTTATGCCCGTAAAATCCGCGTGCTTACGGAAGTAGAGCTGGCCTATGAGCTGGCCGAGTCCCCCATTTGTGCAGTAACGGGGACAAATGGTAAGACGACCACGGTTACACTTTTGGGATTGCTTTTGGCAACCCATTACAATCCAGTAGGCGTAGGTGGTAATATCGGTGTTCCGCTTTCCGAAGAAGTGCTTCGTGTAGGCAAGGGCGGCTGTATTGCTGCTGAAATATCGAGCTACCAGATGGAAATCACGAAGGATTTTCATCCGCATGTTGCGGCGGTGCTTAATGTAACACCGGACCATATTGTGCGTCATGGTTCTATGGAAGTCTACCAACAGATGAAAGAGAAAATGTTTGCGCAGCAGACAGAAGAGGATTTTCTGGTGCTCAATTATGATGATGAGCAGACCCGTGGCATGAAGGCAAGAGCTAAGGCAAAAGTCTGTTATTTCAGCCGCCGGGAAGAACTGGAAGAAGGTGCTTTTGTCCGGGAAGGGCAGTTGGTAATCCGTTGGGCTGGCCAGGAACATCCGCTTTGTCCGGTCGAGGATTTGGGCATCAAGGGGGGGCATAATGCTGAGAATGCTTTGGCTGCCATGGCTGCAGCGTTCCTGGCTGGCTGCGAGCCGGAAAAGATGATTCATGTTCTCAAGAAATTCCGTGGTGTGGAACACCGTATCGAATATGTTCGTGATGTCGATGGCGTGGCCTACTATAACGATTCAAAGGCAACGAATACGGATTCTGCCATTAAGGCTCTGGAGACTTTTGCGAACGGCATAGTGCTTTTGGCGGGCGGTGATGATAAACTCACAGACCTGACGGAGTTTATGCAACTGTGCAAAGAACGCGTTTCGGATTTGGTGCTGCTCGGAGCAGCGGCTGAGCGCTTTGAACAAGAGGCACTCAAAAATGGCTATCCAGCCGAGCATATCCATCGGGTAGGTTTCTCGATGGATAAGGCCGTGGAAAAAGCTCATGCGCTGGCGAAGGCGCCGCAGGTGGTACTGCTGTCACCAGCTTGTGCAAGTTTTGATATGTATGATGGCATGGCGCAGCGTGGCCGCGACTTCAAGCGCCTAGTAAATAATTTATAAAAGGGGTTCTTATTTTGAATATTATTGTATCTGGTGGCGGAACGGGCGGACATATTTATCCAGCTATCACGATTATCCGCACGATACAGCAGAAATATCCGGAGGCGAATTTCCTCTATGTGGGAACGCCCCGTGGATTAGAGGCCGATATCATTCCGAAGGAAGGATTGCCCTTTGCAACGGTGGATATTCAGGGCTTTGAACGTCATTTGACGCCAGCCAATCTGATTCGTGCCGGCAAGGCCATGGCTGGGGTGGCAAAAGCAGCGAAAATTGTCCGTGATTTCCGCCCGGATGTGGTGGTGGGAACTGGAGGCTATGTTTGCGGCCCGATTTTGCTAGCAGCAAGCCTTATGCATGTACCAACGTTGATTCAGGAGCAGAATGTCGTCCCAGGAATTACCAACAAAATCTTGTCGAAATTTGTGTCGAAGATTGCGGCTGGCACCGAAGAAGCCATGAAGCATTTTCCCGCCGATAAAGTCCTCTGCACGGGGAATCCGATCCGCAGTGAGGTCATGACGGCATTGCGCGAGGAGGGAGCCGCGGAATTCGGCTTTGACCCGAAGCGCAAGACGGTCTTGGTGTCTGGTGGCAGCCGTGGTGCACGGGCCATCAATCGCGCGATGGTTGATGTGCTGGTGCAGGCTGCCGCTCATCCTGAGATACAGTATTTGCATGTCACGGGAAAGAATGAGTATGAAGATGTGATTCAGCGTTTGACTAAGGCTGGTCTTGATTTAGAGTCGGTGGAGCATATTAAAATCCGGCCTTATCTTTATGATATGCCAAAGGCGATGGCCATGGCAGACCTGGCCGTATTCCGTGCCGGTGCTACTGGATTAGCAGAGCTCACTGCCCGGGGAATTCCATCGGTTCTGGTGCCTTATCCATATGCGGCAGAGAACCATCAGGAGCATAACGCGAGGGCATTGGAAGAAGCTGGTGCGGCAAGGATGATTCTCAATAAGGAATTGACTAGTGAGCGGCTCAGTTCGGTCCTGGCAGAGCTTTTGAGTGAAGAGGATAAGTTAGCTGCCATGGCTGAGGCCAGCCGCCGGATGGGGCGTCCTCAGGCAGCAGCAGATATTGCCGATCTCGTACTGGAACTTGCAAATCGTTCATGAGGGGAGAAAGATTGATGAAACAGATGAAAGAGCTTAAAGATATCAAAAAGATTCATTTTGTTGGTATCGGTGGGGCTGGTATGAGTCCGCTGGCAAAGATTATGGCAGAACTTGGCTACGAAGTATCTGGTTCCGACCGGGAAGATTCTCATGTCATTGAAAAACTGCGCAAGCTGGGCGTCAAGATCATGCTGGGCGGCCAGAAGGGCGAAAATGTCAAGGGGGCTGATGCGATTGTCGTATCGACAGCAATCCCCTATGACAATCCGGAGGTATTGGCAGCTCGTGATTTGGGCATTACCAAGCTTCACCGTTCGGATATCAATGCGGCCTTGGTAAATGAATACAAGGGCATTGCTGTTGCTGGAGCACATGGCAAGACGACTACGACCTCTATGCTGGGGGTAGCGCTTACTCATGCAGGCGTTTCGCCTACGATGATTGTCGGTGGTGAGGTACCGGACCTGGGGACAAATGCAAAACTCGGAGAGAGCGAATATCTGGCCTCGGAAGCCGATGAAAGTGATGGTTCCTTCTTGAAGCTTCATCCGCATATTGCCGTAGTAACCAATGTGGAAGATGACCATATGGACCATTATGGCACGATGGAAAACATCATTAAGGCATTCCGGCAGTTTATCCAGAATGTAGATAAAGAGACGGGGTATGCCGTACTCTGCTTTGACAATGAAAACCTGCGCAATATCGCCAAAACGGTAGATCGCAAATACTACACCTACGCGATTGATCACGAGGCAGATTATCGTGCCATCAATATCAAAACCGGTGGTAAGGGAATTTGTTTTGACGTTGTCCATGGAGAAGAGGAACTCGGGCATATTTCCCTTAATATTCCGGGGCGTCACAATGTGCTGGATGCAATGGCCTGCATTGTAACCGGCCTTACCATGGGGGTCTCCTTTGAAAAGATGGCAGCAGGATTAGCCGATTTCCATGGAGCTAAGCGCCGTTTCCAGACGAAGGGCCGCATTAATGGAGTATGGGTGGTAGATGATTATGCGCATCATCCGACGGAAATTGCCGCTACACTCAAGGCTGCCAAGGAAACAAAGCCTGGCCGTTTGATTTGTGCCTTCCAGCCCCATCGTTATTCCCGCACGCAGCTTTTGCATGAAGAGTTTGGCAAGGCCTTTGTATCCGCAGACCTTTTGATTCTTACGGATATTTATGCAGCTGGCGAGAGCCCCATTGAAGGGGTAGATGGTGAGACTATCCTGAAAGAAGTCCGCCGCCAGTCAGGGCAGGATGTAATCTATCTGCCCCAGCGCGAAAAAGTAGCAGCTCACCTTAAAGAAGAAGTCAAAGATGGCGACTTGGTTATCACAATGGGAGCAGGCGATATCTATAAAACTGGCGAAGAACTCGTTGAGATGCTGGAAAAGTAATCGAGAATAAAGGAGAATACATTCAAATGAATCAGGATAAAATTGTTGTTGTTATGGGCGGAACCTCCACAGAGGCTGAGATTTCCCGTCAGACAGGTACAGCGATCTTGAAGGCCCTTCAGTCGAAGGGGTATAATGTGGAAGGCATGGAGCTTAATCCGGCAACTTTTGCCGAAGACATTCGTAAGAGCGGTTGCGCCATGGTATTCAATGCAATCCATGGTAAATTTGGCGAGGATGGCATGATCCAGGGAACGCTGGATATGCTGGGGATTCCTTATACCGGCTCTGGTGTCTTGGCTTCGGCAGTAACTATGGATAAAGTGGCATCCAAGCGGGTATTTTTGGCCGAGGGCATATCGACGCCTCGTTCCCAGACTTTCCATGCTTTTGCGATGAAACACAACCTGGTAGAGGAAATCGAGAAAAACTTTTCCTGGCCGGTAGTGGTTAAAGCCGCTTCCCAGGGATCAAGTATCGGCGTCTATATCGTCCAGAACCATGAAGAACTGGAAAAGTCCTTGCAGGAAGCGTTCACCTATAATGATGAAGTCTTGGTAGAGGAATTTATCAAAGGCCGTGAGCTGACTGTTGCTGTTTGGGGCGATGATGAAGCCAAAGAAGCTTTCCCTATCATTGAGATCACCACTATTTCCGGACGTTATGATTACGAGAGCAAATACACCAAGGGGGCATCGACGCATATTATTCCCATGCCGGTATCGGAGGCCAAGACCAAAGAGATTCAGGAACTGGCTATCAAGACCTTTACGGCTTGTGGCTGCCGTGGTGTAGCGCGCGTTGATATGATGTTGGGAACTGACGAGAAGCCGTATGTAATCGAAGTCAATTCCGTTCCGGGCATGACGGAACTTTCACTGGTCCCAGATGCGGCACGAGCAATGGGGGTCGAATTCCCGGAGCTTTGTGAACGCATTTTGGAAATGGCCGGCTTAAAAAAATAAACCGTTGGCTGGGCATGCCGGACAGGAGGTTACCTGTCCGGTTTATTTCTAACCGAGGAAGGAAGTGAGTGTAGTGGAAGGAATGGAACAAGAACGACAGGAAAATCCAACAGGAAAAGTCAATCGAAAAGTGCGCCGCAGCCCACGGAGAATCATCAAGGGCTTTTTGTTCCTGCTGATATGCGGAAGCATTATGGCAATTATTGTCTATTCGCCGTTGTTTACCTTTCAGAGATTATTGCTCAATGGCAATGCGTATTTGAATAGCGATGACATTATGGAGATTGGCAGAATCCAGCAGGGAAAACCGCTTTTTCAGTTAAAAACCGATGAGATTACGCAAAATCTTATGCACGATCTTCGGATTGAGTCGGCAGTGGTCCGCCGGCGGCTGCCGGATACGATTGAGATTGACATTACCGAACGGGTTCC
>CALYVJ010000012.1 GCA_945494195.1 uncultured Selenomonas sp.
TGGCGCAAAACAGATAAACAAGCGGTAAAACGATGCAAATATGCCAAAATACCGCAGAATTAATGGACACGCCGATGCTATAATAAAGATAAAGTTAATCAAGAAGAACAAATGAAGTAATCAGAAGTTCTTCAAATAATTGAGCGAAAGGCGGAGAGAGTAATGATTAAAGTAGGTATTATTGGTGCAGGCCGTATCGGACATGTCCATGGGGAAAGCATTTCAAAATTTGTGAAACATGCAAAAATCAAGACGATTGCTGACCCGTTTATGAATGAAAAGACGGAAGCATGGGCCAAGTCCTTGGGGGTTGAAAAAACAACCAAGGATTATCATGAAATCCTCAATGATCCTGAAATCGAAGCTGTGCTGATTTGTGCCTCCACGGATCAGCATTCACCGCTTTCCATCGAGGCTTTGCGGGCTGGCAAGCATGTATTTTGTGAAAAGCCCATTGATCATGATGTAGAAAAAATCAAGGAAGTCCTGGCTGTGGTAAAGGAAACAGGCAAAAAGTATCAAGTGGGCTTCAATCGCCGGTTTGACCACAATTTCCAGGCTGTGCGCCAGGCGGTTAAAGATGGCCGGGTGGGCAAACAGCAGATTATCAAGATTACGTCCCGCGACCCGGAGCCGCCCTCTATTGATTATGTAAAAGTATCCGGGGGCATTTTCCTGGATATGACGATTCATGATTTTGATATGGTGCGTTATTTATCTGGCGCTGAGGTAGAGGAGGTCTATGCGGCTGGTTCGGTTACGGTAGACCCGGAAATCGGCAAGGCAGGCGATATCGATACGGCGGTCATTACGCTGAAACTCGATAATGGTGCCACGGCTGTCATCGATAATTGCCGTGCAGCCTGCTATGGCTATGATCAGCGGGCAGAGGTATTTGGCGATCAGGGCTGCATTGCCATCAGTAACGATTCGGATTCCAATGCGGTATTCAGCGGGAAAGATGGCGTGGTAGCCGAGAAGCCGATGTTCTTCTTTTTGGAGCGTTATATGATGGCCTATGCGAAAGAAGTGGACAGTTTCGTAGAGGCTATTGTCCATGATACGGAGACGGAAGTAAATGCCAAAGATGGGTTGGAACCCGTGCTGATCGGCCTTGCTGCCAAGAAATCCGTAGAGGAACACCGCCCGGTACGCATTGAAGAAATCCGCAGCCAGTATGGCCTTTGATCAGGAAAGAAAGGAAGTATGCAGTATGGCAACGATTAAGCTGGGCATTGCGCCTATTGCTTGGACGAATGATGATATGCCGGATTTAGGCAAGGAAAATACCTTTGAGCAGTGTGTCAGTGAGATGGCATTGGCTGGGTTTACCGGCTGCGAAGTCGGGGGCAGATACCCCAGGGATACGGCTGTACTGAAAAAGGCCTTGGCCCTGCGTGGCATGGAGATTGCCAGTGCCTGGTTCAGTTCCTTCCTGCTGACCCAGCCCTATGAGCAGGTGGAAAAAGATTTTATTGCCCATTGTTCCTTCCTGAAAACCATGGGAGCCAGATTCTGCAACGTAGCGGAGCAGGGCAACAGTGTCCAGGGTAAATTGGATGTACCTGTCTTTGACGGCAAGCCGGAAAATACCGCAGAGCAGTGGAAGCTCTTGACGGAAGGCTTGGACAAGCTGGGGAAAGTAGCCAAGGACATGGGGATGACGATGACCTATCATCACCACATGGGGACTGGTGTTCAGACTGAGGCCGAAATTGACCGATTGATGGAAAACACCAATCCGGATTATGTTTGGCTGCTCTATGATACTGGTCATCTGGTCTGCTCCGGGGAGGACTATCTGGGGATTTTGAAGAAATATATGTCCCGTATCCGTCATATTCATCTAAAGGATGTGCGGCTAGATGTGCGCCAGCGGGTGATTGATGAGAAGATGAGCTTCCTGGATGGTGTACGGGCAGGGATGTTTACGGTTCCCGGAGATGGGGATGTGGATTTTGCGCCGATTTTCGATTATGTGAATAAGAGTGATTTTGATGGCTGGTACATAGTTGAAGCGGAGCAAGACCCTGCTAAAGCCAATCCGTTGGAATATGCCCAGAAAGCCCGCAAATATATCCGCGAGAAGGCCGGACTGTAATATTATTTTGCATGTGTGGAAACACCCCCTATAGCAAAACAGCCTCAAGGCGATGCCTTGGGGCTGTTTTGCTGCGATGCGATTGAGAGCGGCTTATTTTACCAGGGAACCCGGGTATCTGAGGGTGGCAAAATAGTCGTCGATGGTCTGGGCACGACGGATGAGTTCGATGCTGCCGTCTTCCCGGAGCAGCAGCTCAGCACACCAGAGTTTGCCGTTGTAATTGAAGCCCATGGCACTGCCGTGAGCACCTGTATCGTGGATGATGACCAAATCGCCGATGTCGATTTTCGGAAGCTTCCGGTCGATGGCGAATTTGTCGTTGTTTTCACAGAGGGAACCGGTGATGTCGTAGAGGTGATCGCAGGGCTCGTTTTCTTTGCCGGCAATTGTGATGTGATGGTAGGCACCGTAGAGAGCCGGACGCATGAGGTTGGCCATGCAGGAGTCGAGACCGATGTAATCCTTGTAGGTCTTTTTCTCGTGAAGAACGGTGGAGATAAGCCAGCCGGCAGGACCGGTCATGGCGCGGCCGCTTTCCGTCATTATGCCGGTTTTGGTAAGGCCGGCGGGAACCATCATTTCGTTGTAGAGCTTATGGATGCCCTCGCCGATTTCCATGAGATTCAGTGGTTCCTGCTCAGGCAGATACGGGATTCCGAAGCCGCCGCCAAGATTGACAAATTCCACTTTGATATCCAGTTTTTCTTTGAGTTCTACAGCCAGGGTAAACATCAGTTTTGCTGTAAATAGGAAGGCTTCCGTACGGCGTTCATTGGAAGCAACCATGGTGTGAAGGCCAAAGCGTTTGATGCCTTTTTCTTTGGCAATCTTGTAAGCTTCAAAGAGCTGTTCGCGGGTCAGCCCGTATTTTGCTTCCGTCGGTTTGCCGATGATGTCATTGCCTTCGATGAGGTCGCCAGGATTGTAGCGGAAGCAGATGATGTTTGGCAGACCGGCGTTTTTCTCCAGATATTCGATATGGGAGATGTCATCTAAGTTGATGATGGCACCGAGCTCGATGGCCTTTTGGAATTCATCTGCTGGGGTATCGTTCGAGGTCAAGAGGATTTCCTCTCCTTTGACGCCAGCAATGTCGGAAAGCAAAAGCTCAGCGAGGCTGCTGCAGTCGGTGCCAGCTCCTTCTTCATGCAGGAGCTGTACGATACGTGGATTCGGCAGCGCTTTGACGGCGAACTGCTCTCGGAAGGAGGGGGCCCAGGCAAAGGCTTTTTGCAACGCGCGGATATTTTCGCGGATGGCGTGTTCGTCATAGATATGGAATGGCGTTGGATATTTCTTGACAATTTCTTGGAGTTGTTCTTTATTCAGTGGGAAAGATTTTTTTGCCATATTGGTATTCCTCCTGCCGTTTATAGAGAATAATTATTAACTGTAAAATTGTAAATAAATTATAACAAGACAGCATAATAAAGTCAATATTTATAAAAAATTAGTATACTCATTAAGTTGTCGATCTGACTATCAGCAGATTTTCATTTCGATGTAATTGTCCTGTAACACACAGCTACTACAATAAATTTGTTTTGTTGTGGCAAAGTGTAACGATAGGGAGGGGCGATATAGTATGAGAAAGAAAAACAGTATAGTTTTATTGGTCATGTTATGCTTGTGTGTCATAGTATCGGGATGTGCCGGTGTGGTGACCTTGGATGGAAGGGGACCAACTTCCCTGGAAGATACCACCTTGACCGGGCAGTACTCGACGATGCAGCTTAAGTTCCCTAAGGTAAAGGAAAACGACCTTGCGGATATCTTGGGGCTCATAATATGGAAACCAAATCCTGGTCAGGCAAGGCTGGAGATACGAAAATCGCGGTAGAAACTGGCTGTTATGACCCGGCGAAGAATTATTGGATCAATCTTGACAGCGAAGCAGAAGATGCGGTGAGAAGATTCAAAGCCTTGCATTTTAATGTGGAAAATGTGACCAATGAACAGACAACGCTGGATGGTCGGGCTGCCAGAAAGATTGATTTTGACTATAGTGAGAGTTCGGAAAAATATCATTGTACGCTTTACCTTGCCGTGGTGGATAACAAGGAACTTTGGGCGATTGCTTTTAGTACGAAGCAGGGGAAGGAAATGCCTCAGGAAGTATTGGATAGCCTTAAATTAGCTGCTTATTCCCAAGGACGCCAGCATTCAGCAGAAAATAGCGGAAAATACGCCGCAGGTTGCCATTGAGGGGCTCACCTTTGAGAAAGATGATTTGCGATTTAAGTATCTTTGCTTGAACTTGAAGAACACCGACCCGCAGCGGACTATTGCCAACTACCGGGTAAATATCTATAAATACGATAGAAACGGCCAGCTGGTACCGAAGGAGAGAAAATATTCCAGTGAAGCCAGTGAGTTGTGTGAATACGATGATAAGATTTTGCCAGGGCAGTATACCAATGAGCAAAAGGGCTGGCGGGTTCGGCCTGAGGCGGATATTGGCAAATATGAGGTAGAACTTGAGTCCATTACATATACTGATGGTTCTGAATGGAAGGCTGTGGATGGCCAGCAAATCCGGACGTCGGTATCCATATAAAATTCGTGGGAGAGACGCCGTGGGGCAGTCTGTTTATCAGACTGCTTCACGGCGTTTTTGCCCGCGGCCCCATTGGTTCTTTTCATCAGCAGGCATAAATGATACAATGGGGCTAGATTATGTAGAAAAGAAATAACCGCTGTGAGGAGGATGAAGATGCGCCGATTCCTGAGTTTTTTGAAATTATTCCGTTATGATCTGATTGTACTGCTGACTGCGCTGCGTCATCGGGATACGCCGCGGCGTATTAAGGGGCTGTTGGCCCTGGCGGTTGTTTATTTGGTGAGTCCTGTCGATATCATTCCCGATGCGGTGCCTATGGCGGGAATATTAGATGATATGGTTATCGTTCCCACGGCGATATGCGGCCTTACGAATATGCTGCCCTCCCATGTGCGCCGGGAGGCAGAGAGGAAGGCGGAGCGGATTGCCCGCTATATGCCGCTTTTCATGATTGGCGCGTCGCTATTTATTTTGTTGTGGGTGGGCTTGTTCGTGTATGGAGCCTACCGCTTGTTTGTTTATATCGCGGGATAATAGCTTAGAAGAGGAGACTGTTACATTGCGTTTATATATTGCCGAGAAACCGAGTGTTGGGCGTGAACTGGCAAAGTGCCTGGCTGGTCCGGTGATTCGTCATGATGGCTATCTGGAGACTGGGGAGGGGATTGTGACCTGGCTGTTTGGCCATATCCTTCGCCAGGCGGAACCCGATGAATACGACCAGCGGTTTAAACGCTGGCGGGCAGAGGATTTGCCGATAATCCCGGAAACGTGGAAATTATTCGTGGCAAAGGACTGCGAAAAGCAGTTTGCCATTGTCAAAACGCTGATAGAAAAGGCCGATGAAATCGTTCATGGCGGTGACCCGGACCGTGAGGGTCAGCTGCTGGTGGATGAGGTGCTCGATTATATCGGCACCACCAAACCAGTAAAACGAATCCTTTTAAATGCGCTTGATGAGAAGAGCATCAAAAAGGCCAACAGCAGCTTGCGGGAAAATAAGGATTTCGTCAACCTGAAAAAATCGGCCTTGGCCAGAGCACGGGCTGATTGGCTGATTGGCATGAATCTTTCCCGGGCGTATACTTTAGCTGCCCGGCGGGCTGGCCACGATAAGCTGGTACTTCCCATCGGACGGGTCAAGACCCCGACCCTTTCGCTGGTGGTGCGCCGGGAACGGGAAATCGAGAATTTCAAGCCGGTGGATTATTACACCATCAAGGGAACCTTTACCCATGAGAACGGAAGTTTTCAGGCGCAGTGGAAGCCTCAGGATACAATGGCTGGTCTGGACAGTGAAAACCGGCTGGTAGATAAGCAGATTGCGGAGGAGAAATTGGCAGCCTTTGGCCAGGCTCCGCTTGATGGGGTGATATCTGCTTATCAGAAAACCAAGAAACAAGAGCCGCAGCCACTGCCCTTTTCGCTGTCGACCTTGCAGGTGCTGGCCGGCAAGATGTATGGCTATGCACCGCAATTGGTGCTGGATACGGCCCAGAAGCTTTATGAGAAAAAGCTTACGACTTATCCCCGTTCGGATTGTGAGTATCTGCCGACCAACCAATTTGGCGATGCGGGGGTAATCCTTCGTAACTTGGCAGAAGCTGGTGATGCGGAAGTAGCAGAGTGGGCACCAAAGGCCGATGCGAAGGCAAAGAGCCGGGCTTGGAATGATAAAAAGATTTCGGCTCATCACGCCATCATCCCGACAACGGTGAAGGCCAACGTCCTGACGATGACAGAAGAGGAACGGAACCTTTACCATCTGATTGCCCGGGGGTATATCGCGCAGTTCTATCCGGTTCATGTCTATGACCAGACGAAGGTGGAAGTTACCTATAAAGAGGAGATTTTTACGGCCAGCGGCCGTACGGAGCGCGATTTAGGCTGGAAAATCATGTACCAGTCCAAACGGAGAAAGGCGGAAGATGAGGACGACAACAAGGACGAGGAAGATGAGAGCAAGACGCTGCCGGTGATGAAGAAAAAGGACAGTGTGAACTGGTCGGCGGGGGACATTACCCAGCGGGCAACGAAACCTCCGGTGCGGTTTACGCCATCTACTTTGCTGGCTGGCATGAAGGAAATCCATAAATACGTCAAAAATCCGGAAGCCAAGAAACAATTGAAGGATGTTTACGGCATCGGCACTGAGGCTACCCGGGCGACGATTATCGATGATCTCATCAAGCGCAAGTTCATGACGGCGAAGGGCAAGAAGAAATATCTCAGCCCCACACCGGCGGCTTATTTGCTGGTGGATGCTCTGCCGGATGAAATGACCTATCCGGATTCTACGGCTATCTGGGAGGATAAGCTTCACTCCATGTCAGAAGGGGATGGTTCCCTGGAGGAGTTCCTAAAGGGGCAGATCGAATTCACCACCCGTCTCTGTGAAAAGGCAGGAGCCGTGAAGATGGAAGTCACCGGGGAAAATGTTTGTCCGGCCTGCCATCAAGGCGTCCTTATGCAGCGCAAGGGGAAAAATGGCATTTTTTGGGGCTGTTCCAATTATCCCAAATGCCGTATGACCTGTAACGATAAAGCAGGCAAACCCGATATGGAAGATGCGAAGCTGCGTCTTAACCGCAACCCGCGGCGCATGGCCCAGGCGACGATTTCGGCGTCGGCGCTGGCACGCCAGGAAAGTGCGGCGGGAAATAATTCGTCAGTCCCCTTTAAAAGGAAATATGAATCTCAATCCGTGGTGTCGTATGCGGCGCAGGAATACTCGGCCCCGTCCTGCCAGGACATGGATGAACTCAACAGCCTTTTTTCGCCGGTGGATTATGAAGCGCAGCTGGCGGAAGATATGCAGAGCTATACGGCTGCCAAGCCCCGGAAAAGCGGCTGGCAGGACTGGAATAATAAGCCGAAATATTCGGCAAGTCCTATGGAACATATGAAGGAAAATGAAGGAAAGGGAAGCAAACAGGCGGATAAGGACAAATATCTCTGCCCGCGCTGCCGAGAGGGGCATCTCAGGCAGATTCGCGGCAAGAACGGCGTCTTTTGGGGCTGCAGCAACTATCCGCGCTGTACGGCGACTTTTGATGACAGCCACGATAAACCGTTGCTGTCGTAATGGATAAGGAGAGAATATGACAACTTTTGCGGATTTAGGAATAACGGAAGCGCTTTGTGAAGCATTGGCAAAACAGGGCCTTAATAAACCGATGGAGATACAGGAAAAGACCATCGGCAAAGTGCTGGCTGGCCAGAACCTGGTGGGGCAGGCTCCGACGGGAACGGGTAAGACGCTGGCCTATCTGTTGCCGGCCATGCAGCAGATCGATCCGGAGATTCGTCAGGCACAGGTGCTGATTCTGGCACCGACTTACGAGCTGGCCATGCAGATTGCCAATGTAGCCCGAGAGCTTAGCCAGCAGGCCGGCCTTGGCGTCAAGGTACAGGGAATCATCGGCGGAGCCAATATCGCCCGCCAGATGGATAAGCTCAAGGAAAAACCACAGCTCATTGTCGGTTCGGTCGGCCGGATTATCGAACTTTCCCGAAAAGGGAAGCTCAAACTGCAGCAGGTAAAACTTTTGGTGCTCGATGAGTTCGACCGCTTGTTGGATGACCAGAACCTTGCCAACACCGTGGAGATGGTAAAACTTTTACCCAAGGAACGTCAGGTTATCTTATTTTCAGCGACGGCTCCGAAAAAGGCGATGGAGCGGGCGGATTTCCTGGACAGCCCCGAGCATGTCATCGTTAAAGAAGACGCAGCGGTTATGGAGGCAAGGGAAAATTACTATCTCATGACTCCGTTTCGTGATAAAATAGAAAATGTCCGCAAACTTACGCGGAATCTAGGCGTCAAGCGCGGTCTGGTATTCATCAGTCGCGTATTTGATGCGGAAAAGACGCTGGCTCATTTGCAGTATGATGGTATCAGGGCAGCTTCCCTGCTGGGACATCAGAATAAACAAGCCCGCCAGAAGGCAATCGCGGACCTCAAAAAGGGGAAAATCCAGTTGCTGCTTTCTACGGATTTGGCAGCCCGTGGCCTAGATATCGAGGGGGTTGACTATGTGTTCAACCTGGACCTTCCCGAGAGTGCGCAGGTCTATCAACACCGTGCCGGTCGTACTGCCCGTGCTGGTGCGAAGGGCACCGTCATTACGCTGGCGGATATCAAAGAGGCCTATAAACTGGAACAACTGGAAAAACGGCTGGGAATTTCCTTTAAGCCCATCAAGAAGGCTAAGGGGGAAGCAAAGCCCCGCGCCGAGAAGAAAAAGAAGAATCGCCCGTACAAGGCGTATGATAAAAAGGCCGCGCACAAGAAGCCTGGTGCGCATTGATCAGGAGGGAATGATACCTTGGATATTGTGCCGATACTATTACAATTAGTACTGGTTGCTTTTCTTATTTTTATGAACGGATTTTTTGTGGCGGCAGAGTTCGCCTGCGTGAAAATCCGTCCGTCCAGGCTGGAAACGCTGATCCAGGAGGGGAGCAAACGAGCTGTTTATGCCAAGCGCCTGACGGACCATCTGGATGCATCCCTTTCGGTCACCCAGCTGGGAATCACGCTGGCCTCGCTGGGCTTAGGCTGGGTCGGTGAGCCCGCAGTGGCCACGATAATCCTGCCGGTAACGAGACTTTTGGGGATGGACGAGAGCATTGGCCATACGATTTCCCTGGTGCTGGCCTTTTCAATCATCACGGCCGGGCATATCATCATGGGAGAACTTACGCCAAAGACCATGGCCATTCAGAGCGTGGAGAAAATCATGCTGGCAGTAGCCCTGCCCATGCTGATTTTCCATAAAATCATGTATCCCTTTGTTTGGTTGCTGAATCATGTGGCCAACTGGGTGACGAAGCAGATGGGCTTTGAGGCTGCCTCGGAAGGGGAAAATGCCCATACCGAAGAAGAAATCCGGCTGCTGATGGAGGAAAGTCATCGCCAGGGCCTTATTGATGATACGGAAGCCGATTTTGTGGACAATGTCTTTGATTTTACCGAGCTCAATGTGCGTGAAATCATGACACCGCGTACGGATATGGTGGTGCTTTACCTTGAAGACAGTTTTGAGGACAATCTGGACATCATCATGGAAGAACAGCTTACCCGTTATCCGATATGCCGGGAAGATAAGGATCATATCATCGGTTTTCTCCATGTCAAGGATCTTATGCGCGTGATGGTGGAAGGGCGCAAGCCGAACCTCCGGAAGCTTTCGCGCAAGGCTTTGGTGGTTCCGGAGAGCATGGATGTCAATGTATTGCTCAAAACGATGCAGAGTAGCCATTCCCAGCTGGCAATTGTGGTGGATGAGTTCGGTGGCACGGCCGGTATGGTGACCATTGAGGATATCGTTGAGGAAATCGTAGGTGATATCCAGGATGAATTTGATGAGGAACGGCCTACCGCTGAGAGCCGCGGCGACCGCGTTTATTCCGTGGACGCCAAGATGCTGCTGGAAGAGCTTGAAGACATTCTGGAAGTCCGGATCGAAGATGAGGATGTAGACAGCGTGGGCGGCTGGCTCTATGACCAGATTGGCGGCGAACCGCAGGTCGGCCAGATGGCAGCGGCAGGCGGTAATCTGCTTTTTGTCGAGGAAGTAGATGGGGCCCGTATCACACGGGTGCTGGTCAAGCTGGCCAACGAATTGACAGAAGAACATGAGGAAATCGTATAAAAAAGTAGGTCTTTCTCCGGGCTGGAGAGAGGTATATCTATGTATTGAATTGGCAGGTTCTTTCTTATTTTGGCTCGTTGTAACAAGTTACATTTCCTGTACTAGGTTTTTGTCTTTTGATTGATTATAATAAAAGAGCATGTTGTAAGTTAGGATGTATATTACATGATAATCACGATAGAAAATTTCACGAAGAGTTATGGAGAAAAACAGCTCTTTGAAGGTGTAAATTTCAGCATGGACGATGGGGATAAGGTCGGTATTGTCGGTGTGAATGGCACGGGAAAATCCACCTTTCTCAAGGCGGTTGCCGGGCTGACGCCGGTGGATGAGGGCTCTTTGATCACCATGCGTGGCCTGCGGGTGGAGTATTTGGCCCAGGACAAAGTCTTTGAGCCGGAGAACACCGTCCTGATGGAAGTGTTTCGTGGAATGACGCCGTTAATGCAGGCCTTGCGCGGTTATGAGCTCGCTTTGGCGCGGTCCGCACGCAATCCGGAGGACAAAGGGGCCCAGCAGCAGATCATGCAGTATACAGCCCAGATTGATGCGCTGGATGGCTGGCAGTTGGAAAGTACGGCCAAAATGGTACTCAACAAACTTGGCATTACAGATTATACGGCGAAGGCGGGAACTTTATCTGGTGGCCAGCAAAAGCGGCTGGCTTTGGCGACGGCGTTGATTCAGCCGTGTGATCTGCTGCTTTTGGATGAGCCGACAAACCATTTAGACAGCGAGACCATTGCCTGGCTTGAGGAATACCTCAAGGGACGCAAGGGAGCCTTGCTGATGGTTACCCATGACCGCTATTTCCTTGACCATACTTCGACCAAAATCCTGGAGTTGGATAAGGGCAAGGCCTATACTTACAGCGGCAATTATTCCGATTTCCTCGAGCAGAAGGCGGCCCGTATTGAGCGGGAGCAGGCCAGTGAACAGAAGCGCCAGAATTTCCTGCGCAATGAGTTGAAGTGGCTTCGCCGCGGCGCACAGGCGCGCTCGACCAAGCAAAAGGCGCGTATTGAGCGCTATGAGGAAGTAAAGAATCAGACGGTTGATTTGGACCGGGGAACGGTGGAAATCGGTTTGACTGGCAGCCGGCTGGGCCGGACGGTCATAGAACTGGAACACGTTCATTACAAAGTCGAGGGACGTACCATCATCAAGGATTTCTCCTATACGCTGCTGCGCAACGATCGGGTGGGAATCTTGGGACGCAATGGTACTGGCAAATCGACGCTGCTCAATATCCTTTCGGGACGGCTTCAGCCCACCAGTGGTACGGTTACCATTGGGCAGACCGTCAAGATTGGCTACTTTGCGCAGCGCAAAGTGGAAATGGATGAGCGGCTGCGGGCTATTGAGTATATTCAGGAAGCTGCTCATCATATCACGCTGGCGGATGGCACAAGGGTGTCGGCATCGCAGCTGATGGAGCGGTTCCTGTTCCCCGGCAACCTGCAGTGGACACCGATTGCCCGCTTATCTGGCGGTGAAAAGCGCCGTCTCTATCTCCTGCGGATCCTGATGGAAGAACCCAATGTCCTGCTGCTGGATGAGCCGACTAATGATTTGGACCTTGAGACTATGGCGGTGTTGGAAAATTTCATTGATGACTTCCGCGGGGCCATTGTCTTTGTATCTCACGATCGCTTCTTTGTCGACCGGTTGGCGGAAAAAGTATTTGTGTATGAAGACGATGGCCGTTTGACCATGTATTCTGGCGGTTATTCTTATTACAAGGAAAAGGCCGCGGAACAAGAATCACTGGCCGAGGAAAAAAGGGCAGAGAAAAAAATCACGGCTGAGGAGAAAACACCAACCCGTGCGCCGCGCACGGAATCAAAACCGAAGCTATCCTTTAAAGAACAGAAAGAATATGCAGAAATTGAAGGCATTATTGCCAGCAAGGAAGGCGAGCTCAAGGTTGTACAGCTTCAGATGGAGCAGAATGCAGCCAATTATGGCAAGCTGAATGAACTCAGCAAGGAGGAAAGCCGCTTGCAGGCGGAACTGGAACACCTCATGGAACGCTGGACATATTTGGAGGAAATTGCTGAAAATCAGCAATGACTATAATTTAAGAGGTAAAGGAGACAGTAATCATGGCATTCGACAAGAATCAGTTTGACGACATCATCCAGGAGTTTACGGTAAACGGGGAGCAGCTGCATGAAATTGCAGCGGACTTCCGGTATGACTTGGTCAAAGGATTAGAGAACCCCAAGGAATCTTCGCTGCGCATGCTCAAATCTTATGTAGGCCTTCCCACCGGGAAAGAAACTGGTGAGTATCTGGCACTGGATTTCGGCGGCACCAATGTACGTGTCCTGCGCATTCGTTTGGAAGGCGAGGGCAAGTTTGAAATCGTCAAGAAAGTGGCAAAACCGCTGCGGGTAGAAGGCGTCTATGATTTTGTCGGTGTTGGTTCTACGGCTGAGCAGATGTTTGACTTCATTGCAGAACTC
Source organism: uncultured Selenomonas sp. (assembly GCA_945494195.1). Lineage (GTDB taxonomy): Bacteria > Bacillota > Negativicutes > Selenomonadales > Selenomonadaceae > Selenomonas_A. Next base: position 12,790 of record CALYVJ010000012.1, read on the forward strand.
GTGGATGAGGCTGTGGAAGGCGATCACGAGACGAAATATCTGCTGGGGCATACCTTCTCCTTCCCCTCGGAGCAGACGGATCTTTACAATGCAAAACTCATCATCTGGACGAAGGAATTTGCAACGGCAGGTGTTGAGGGCAAAGTGGTCAACGACCTCTTGAAGGAAGCCCTGCATCGCCAGGGCATTGATAACGTCCAGCCGACGGCTGTTATCAACGACACGGTGGCTGTACTGTTGGCGGCAGCTTATAAGCAGCCGGGCGTTTATATCGGTTCGATTTATGCGACGGGCCACAATACCTGCTATCTGGAGCCTTATGCGGATCGTGCCGATGTCCCGATGATTCTGAATCTGGAATCCGGCGGCTTTATGAAGCTGATTCCGAATCGTTTTGATATTGCCTTTGACAAGGCTTCGGAGAAACCGGGTGAACAGCGTCTGGAAAAGATGGTTTCGGGCCGTTATATGGGTGAATTGTTCGGCATGGCACTTTCGGAACTGCTGGAGGAGCCGGGCAAGGATTATGGCTTTACCAGCATCGATATGAGCAATATCATTGTGGATGATAGCGCAGCCCGTGAAAAGGTGGCAGAAATCGTAGCGAAGAAGACGGGCAAAACGCTGGAGACGGTAGACTGCAAACTGGTTCAGGAATTGGCATCGGCGCTGGTCATTCGCTCGGCACGCCTGGTTACGGCCTCTTATGTTGGCATCATCTGGCAGCTGGCTGGCAAGGACAAGCCGCAGAAACAGCATATTGCCATTGATGGTTCCGTTTATGAAAAAATGCCGCTGGCAAAAGAAAATATCATGCGGGCACTCTCGGAGCTGCTCGGCGAGGATGCTGCCGAAATCGATACGGTCCTTGAAAACGGCGGTTCAGGCCTCGGTGCTGCTATTGCTGCAGCAATGTCCCAGAAGTAAGATACGGAGTTTCGGGGACAGGATTTTTACCATCGAAGGAGTTCCCCATGCAAGCAGAACAATCACTGAATCTCAATCTTTCGCAGCATTTGGCCATGACGGTCAAATTGCAACAGGCTATCCGGATTTTGCAGCTTTCCGCGCAGGATCTTCGGTCGGAGATTGAAAAAGAATATTTGGAAAATCCTGCTTTGGAAATAGATTACGGGGATGAGGCCCTGGCAGAGGGGAGCCTGCTGCAGGCGGATCATATGTCGCGGCTGATCGACTATTTAGGGGATGAGGGCAGTTCCTCAGGCTATTACGGGGAGGATGCTGAGTCATCCCTGGAGTTGGCCGAGCCTGTTTCCTTGACACTGGAAGAGGAACTCCTCGATCAGGTAAAATTTGCGTTTCCCCATTCGCCAGAACGGGCAATTGCTGTCTTTATCGTTGGGGCATTAGATAATAATGGCTATTTGACACTGCCGCTGGCAGAAATAGCTCGGGCAATGGCGGCAGAAATAGCGGCGGTGGAGACCGTGCTGCGGCAGATTCAGGAATTTGAGCCTGCAGGGGTGGCAGCTCGCGATTTGCCGGAATGCCTGCGGATTCAGGCCAAGCGGCAGGGAATCTACCAGGGACTGGTGGCTGCAATCATTGACAAGTATCTGTATGAAGTGGCAGAATCACAAATCAAGCAGATTGCAGCGGCAGAGCAATGTCGGCCACAGGATGTCCAGGCGGCGGTCGATATCGTCCGCCGTTTGGCCCCCAAACCTGGAGCAGCTTATGGCGGGGAAAAGGCATCCTTTATTACCCCGGACGTACTGGTTCAGGAGGTGGATGGTGCCTATCGTATCACGCTTAACGATAATTACATCCCGCAGCTTAGAATCTCGGCGGCGTATCAACATGCCGAGTCCTTCGATGCAGAGACCAGGAAATACATTACCCAGCGGCTGAATGCTGCTGCGTGGCTGATTAATAGTATTGAACAGCGGCGTGCGACCATCCGGCAGGTGGTAGAGGAGATCCTCAAACGGCAGCCGGACTTCCTGACCCAGGGAATGAGGGGGGTGCATCCCATGACGATGAAGGATGTAGCTGACGCAATCGGTGTTCATGAATCCACGGTGAGCCGGGCAGTGGCTAATAAGTATGCCCAATTCCCCCAGGGGGTTATGGCGTTGCGGAAATTCTTTACCGCTAACCTGGCCAAGAATGGCAGTGAGGAGGATTTTGCTGCGGTACAGGCCAAGGAGGCAATTGTTGAGCTGATAAAGGGAGAAGACCCGCACAAGCCGCTTAGTGACCAGAAACTCTGTGAACTTTTAAAGGCACGCAAAATGGATATTTCCCGCCGGACAGTTATGAAATACCGGGAACAGTTGGGGTATCCTTCATCGGTAAAACGAAAACGATATTAAAATAGATGAATATCTGCTTACAAGCTATGAATTCCTGCTGACCCTTTGGGGTTAGCAGGAATTTTTGCAAATTGCAGTTTGTAAGTTACACGAATCTCATTCGAAGTAGCTCTTCGCCGCCGCTAGGGG
>CALYVJ010000013.1 GCA_945494195.1 uncultured Selenomonas sp.
GGTTTTTTATACCCGAAGCGGATAAGGAGAGGCTAGGATAATCTTGCGAAAATCCTCGCCTCTTTTTTATTTCACCGAATGGATTGGCGGCAACTCTACTATCTTCTCTAAGCGCTCCACATGAACCGGAGCGACCTTTTCAATGGGTGGCAGTTCCACCACCTCCCCCGACGACAAAATGCGCACTGTCCGTGGCCCAGCAGGCACCGGCTGAACCGGCGGCAGCGGTACCGTTTTGCCCGCCAACTGAATGCCAGACTGATGTACAACAGCAACTGGCTCAGGCTCCGGCAAAGCCACTACCCGGCCGCCCATTGCGCCACCAAAACTACGGGCAGCTTCATTGCCGTTAAGGGGATAGATGCGCAAATCCGTATCCCTGTCATCGATAGTTTTTGCTCCCTTTGCACCCTCCGCATAGGTACCATTTCCCCATGCTGTCTCCGAGCCACTGCCCGTATCATTCTGCAATCCGCTGCCATTTGCTCCCGTATCGCTTCCTGTAAGACCATTCGTTCCAGCAGATGTGCCAGCGCTCCCCAGATTATCAAAGCTATTGCTGCCAGAATTGCCACTATCGCCACCATTAATATTTTCCCCAGCAGCATGAATTCCCGTTTGCGTCCCAGCTGTAGTTGCCGCCGGATTCTGCACACTGCTGCGTTTTTTCTTCATATTCTCCACATCGGCAGCGGTAATAATGATAGGGATGGCCTTTTCCGTAATCACTTCAGCCTGCGGAGTTCCCACCGATAATTTTTTTGCTTCTTGATTTACCGCTTCCCAACGAAATGCAGCCTGATTTCCCTTTTGCTGCTGCGCATCCACAGCGCTCGTGTCTACACCTGCGTAACATGTGGAAGATAGCATTGCCATGACTGCCATCATCAGTGCCGTCTTCGTCCGTTTTGTGTGATTCATCCGGTTAGCCCCCAATATATCGTAATGCTGCGTAAATTCGTTTTATTAGTATTTAATTCGGCAAGTACTGGAAAAATCCTTCTTATCAACAAAAAGAGACTGCGATATTCACAGTCTCTTTTTGTCCTGCAGTTTATTTTTCTCTGAAGGTCATTGCCCCGTTCTGAAATTTGATGATTTCACTTTCCCGAAGCTCCGGATTATCAATCAGCTGCAAGGAATAACAGCCGCCCTTATTTCCCCGGAAGAACAACACCGCCATCTGCGTATCAGCCTTTGCCATTACATCCGGCTTGCCATCCCCATCCGTATCCAGTTCTACTTCCTTAGCAGTCAGCGCATAGATGGCTTTATTATCCTTGTTGAGATTCACCACCATGACACCTTCATAGGGATTGCTCTGCATGATGCCATCCAGGTATTTTTTTGCCTCCGCCTCATTCATCTTATTGAAATCCGGCGTCTTCTTTTTATCAAAAGCATCGGACAACACCAGCCAGGCATTTTTGATATGATACCCATCATTATCAAAAATCAAAACTTCACCTTTTCTGCCTTCCATCAGAAGATTAGCAGGAATTACATGGGGCTTTTTCGGACAAGCTATCGTATATCCATAATTTTTGCTCGTATAAAGATATCCTTCGACAGCGGCAGCTGGTGCGGCAACGGCCGTTTTGTCCTTCTTAGCCTCGGCTGGCTGCACTCCGCCTGCGAGCAGCAGCGACACCACCAGACAACCAATCGTCATCATGACTTTTTTTCCATTCATGAATCATGCCCTCTTTCCCCCAAGAATCTCAGCGCTTACGTGCTGGTTCAACATTTATTTTATAACCTTTAACCGTATTGCGGTGCATGACATTCATAACCCGCTCGGCTACATTTTCCGGCACCTCTACGAAAGTAAACCGATCGTAGATGTTGATGACCCCAATGGTATCCCCTGGAATATCCGCCTCACCGGCAATAGCCCGTACGATATCTGACGGACGAATCTTCTGGCTGCGTCCAATGTTCAAGAACAAACGCACCATCCCCGGAGCTCCGCCCGTATCCCCAAAGCCTTCTTTTTCCTTCGGGCTTTCTTCCTTGAATCCCTCCAGCGAAAGTTTTAGGGCAGCAGCAGCAATATCCACCATATCAAAGCCTTCATCTGCTACATCCGAAATAATCGTATGGTAATCATCGTAATGATTCTGCTGCAGCGTCTTGATAAGACGCTCCTGCACCAAATCCTTCTGCCGTTCGAGAATATCCGAGGCCGAAGGAAGTTCACGGCGCTGGATCTTTGTATGGGCCAGCTTCATAATCAAACGGAGCTGACGATACTCTTTGGGCTCAATAAAGGTCATCGCAACACCAGTGCGGCCTGCACGGCCCGTACGGCCGATACGATGGACATAAGATTCGTGATCCTGCGGAACGTCATAGTTGATGACATGGGTAATATCATCGATGTCAATGCCGCGTGCTGCTACATCCGTAGCAATCAGCACATCGATACGCCCTTCACGGAACTTTTTCATCACACGATCACGCTGGATCTGTGACAAGTCACCATGAAGGCCGCCTGCCGAATAGCCACGGGCATCGAGGGATGCCGCTAAATCATCGACAGCACGCTTGGTACGGCAAAAGATGATGAGTTTTCCTGTCTCTTCCACATCCAGCACCCGGCAAAGTCCGTCAAATTTCTGCCGGGTCTCATAATATACCTGATCAATCAGGGGAACCGTCAGATTTTCCCGGGTAATCGTCACTTGCTGGGGATTTTTCATATAACGATGTGAAAGCTTTTCAATCGGGCCTGGCATCGTAGCCGAAAACAACAGCGTTTGGCGCTCTTCCGGTAGATTCCGGATGATGGTTTCGATATCCTCAATAAACCCCATATCCAGCATTTCATCCGCTTCATCCAAAACCAAAGTCTGGACATCCGCCAGGCGGATCGTTTCGCGCTGCAGATGGTCCAGCAACCGCCCTGGCGTTCCCACGATGATATGAACCCCCCGCTTCAGGGCACGGATCTGACGATCAATAGACTGCCCTCCATAGATAGGAAGCGTACGGACATGTTTGAATTTGCCGATTTTATTCAGCTCCTCGGCTGTCTGAATCGCCAATTCCCGGGTAGGCGTCAAAACCAAGGCTTGAATACGATGATTTTTTGCCATCGTCTTTTCCACCGTAGGAATGCCAAATGCTGCCGTCTTGCCGGTTCCTGTCTGCGCCTGCCCGATAACATCATGACCTTCCAAAGCCAAGGGTATCGTTTGCGCCTGAATGGGTGATGGCTCCTCAAAGCCCATGGCCTCCACTGCCTGCAGAATTTTGCGGCTAAGATTTATCTCACCAAATTGTTTCAATTCTTGTTTCAAAAAGATCCTCCTGATAAATACTCTACTATCATGTGCAAAGCCATCTCTGCACTTTGCTGTTTGATTTCCACACGATTACCATGAAAATGATTTTCGCGGACTTTTGTTCCCCATCTGCCAGCAACTGCGATATACACTAACCCCACCGGCCGCTCTTTACTGCCCCCCCCGGGGCCTGCCAGTCCGGTTATGCCAACGCCCAAATCCGTCCCAATCAACTGGCGGATACCTTCGGCCATTTCACCAGCCGTCTCTGCCGATACCTCTGTATGAGCAGCAATCGTTGCCGGCTTAACCCCTACAATCCGCTCTTTTACTGGATTGGTATATGACACCACCGATCCCATGACATAGGCCGAACTGCCCGGAACATCGGTCAGCCTGCTGGTCAATAAACCACCGGTACAAGACTCTGCGCAGGCGATGGTCTGCTGCTGGGCCGCCAACAATTGGCCCACGGTATTCTCCAACCTTTTCATGGTCATGCCTCCCGTCATTCGGACAGCTTTTCTCCTACCACATCATAGGTAAATCCCTGCAGGACTTTGACCCGGATGATGTCGCCAGGCTTACTGTCCCTATCATTTTCCACATAAACCTGGCCATCGACTTCCGGCGCCTCTCGATAGGAACGGCCAACGCAGATATTGGGCTGCTCTTCGTCGCGGCCCTCCACCAGTACCTCCAGCTCTTTTCCCTCAAGGGATTGATTGACCTCCTCGGAAATCTTGCTCTGCAAGCTCATAAGATCATGGTAGCGTTCCTGCATAACCTCTTCCGGGACCTGATTGGGCATGCCATAGGCAGGGGTGTCCTCCTCACGGGAATAGGTAAAGACTCCCACCTTATCCAGCCGCTGTTCTTCTAAGAACTTGCGCAAGGTTTGGAACTGCTCATCTGTTTCGCCGGGGAAACCAACGATAAAAGTCGAACGGATGGTAACGCCTGGAATCTTCTTACGAAGTTTGTCCAGCAATGCCACCATTTCCTCGCGGGTATCCGGCCGGTGCATAGACCGCAGCAATTCGTTATCGGCATGCTGCAGCGGTAAATCCACGTATTTGCAGATTTTAGGCTCTGAAGCATATACATCGATAAGTTCATCCGTAAAGAATTTGGGATAAAGATACAGCGTACGAACCCATTTGAGTTTAGGCACCTTGACCACATTCCGTAAAAGCTCTGCCAGCGAAGGTTTGCCATAAAGGTCCTTGCCATACATCGTGCTGTCCTGCGCAATCAGAACTACTTCCCGCACACCTTTTTCGGTAAGATGCTCAATTTCCTTGCAAATATCTTCAATCCGGCGGCTACGGTAATGACCGCGAATCTGCGGAATCGCACAAAATGCGCAACGATTGTCACAACCTTCCGCAATCTTGACATAGGCCGTATAATCCGGAGTTGTCGTAATCCGTGGCGTCTTTTCATCATAAAGGGTATCGTCCTCATCGGCTATAACGACGCGATGCCCTTTAAGCGTTTCCTCCACCGCCTCCATAATGCGGCCCCAGGCACCGGTTCCCAAAATTGCATCAGCCTCCGGCAATTCATCCAGAAGTTCCTGCTTATACCGCTGCCCCAGGCAGCCTGCAACAATCAAGCTGCGGCAGCGTCCCGTTTCCTTATAATCGGCCATGTTGAGAACCGTCGTGATGGACTCCTCTTTGGCCGACTGGATAAACGCACACGTATTGACAATAAGGATATCCGCCTCCGCCGGATTGGACGTCAACTCAATCCCATGCGCCTTAAGTTCCCCCAGCATAACCTCTGTATCTACCAAATTCTTGGAACAGCCAAGACTAATAAAACCTGCTTTCACTTTGTTGCCTCCTAAATTCTATTTCCCAAAACAAGACACAGAGGATACTGCCCATATCTACAGGCCGCATCCTCTGTTTTAGCCAATCATTTGAAGCGGATCTCCTTCACCCAGCGGTCCAGGAAATCATGCTTTTGTTCGGTACTGAACAACCCCGGCTGGTTAAAAAGAATCATGTTCTTACCCGCAAACGACTTATAGGCAAGCGTTCCCGGATTTGTTGGTACAAAATAGAAGCCCTGCTCCTGCAGTGCCAGCTGAGCCTCATCTGTAAGCAGCCAATCCGAAAACTCCTTGGCTGCGGCAACATCTTTCTCACCAGCTTTAAAGGTCATGGCAGTGCCAGTCACCATAGCCGCTGTTCCATCCGCAGGATATACTACCTGCAACGGATAACCGTCCTGCATATACCGGATGGTCTCGCTCTCGACCGCAATCGAAATATCGACCTCCCCCATTCCAGCCTGACGAACCGGATTGGACAAATAGCGCGCATATTGCACAACCTTTGGATGAATCTGCCGCCAGATATCATAGGTAGCAGCATCGCCAAATTGGGCAATCATACTGATGAGCAAATTCGCAGAAGCGTCTGCTGCCAAAAAATCTGTCACACCGATGCGGACATTTTTTTTCTGGGCCAATTCCGTCCAAGTATCCGGAATCTGTACTTGCGTTTTCAAATAATCCTTATTAACGCAAAAGATAATGGGATCATACCATATCCCCACCCAGTAGCCATTCTCTTCCCGGAAATCCGAAGCTACCTGGTCACCAGCCTGGGACAAATACGGAACGAGTTCGCCTGCCGCCGCAGCCTTCCTAAGGGTTTCCCGGTCTGCTAACACCATTGCACATGCCCCATTGTCACCAGCGGCCTGCTCCTTTAAGCGGCTCAGGATCTGGTCAGACGACAACGGCACAAAATTAACCCTTACCCCATGCTGTTTCTCATAAGCAGCGGTAAGGATTGATACATGTTCAGCCGGTAATGTCGTATAAACGGTAAACTCCTGCATCGGACGCTTTTCCGTATCATGCCCGGCCCCTGCCAGATAAGCGGAGCCTGTCACCACAATCAGCAACAGCAAAAAGGACGTCAACAGAAGGGATGTATATCGTCTCATGAAAGGATACCTCACCTAAAAAGACAAAACTAATCAGTATCATTCTATCATAAGAAAAGGACCACCGCAATATAGCGGCAGTCCCTAATCGTTCTTGACTTGCTAAAAAATCATCCGTTAGATTTTTCATTCTTGATTGGCGTACCAAAAATCAGATTATCCAGCAACCCGATGAGCTGGTTGATTTCCGGTTTCGCAATCTGGCCCGATGCACCGAGCTGCTCACCCTTTAGACGCATCTCATCACTAATCAGCGACGAGAACAGTACCAAAGGAACCTTGCCCAGACGTTCATCTTCACGAACCAGCTTCAGCAAACGATGACCATCCATCTTCGGCATCTCAACATCCGATACGATAACCCCGACATGCTCATCGATATTGCCGTCACGCTGCGAAAGTTCCTGCAGATAGTTCCATGCATCCTGGCCATTGCCAAAATCACGAATAAAACGATAACCAGACTCATGAAGCGTCGTAACCAGCAAATCGCGTAGCATCGGCGAATCCTCTGCCACTACTACATGAACGTTGGAGCGCTTCGATTTGACATCCTCCGTCGCTTCTTCATAAGTCGTGAGTTTCGCATTGATTTCCGGATTGATCTCTGCAATGATGGTCTCAAAATCTAAAAGAAGAACAATGCGGTCTTTCATCTTGACAAGACCAACCACACGGGACTGATCACCCACTTCCGGTGCCGGTTCCATGTCCTTCCAGGAAATGCGGTGAATGCGCGATACGTTTTCAACCAAGAAACCAATGTTGTAATTGTTGATTTCCGTCACAATGATATTCTTTGGCTCGGCATTCGACTGCACATTGAGGCAACGCGGCAAATTTACCAAAGGAATAGCCTTGCCACGCAACGTGAACAAACCATCCACATACGGATGTGCCTGCGGCATGGTCGTCACCGGTGCACTCGTGATAACTTCTCTTACTTTTGCAACGTTGATACCATAATTTACCTGACCAATGCTGAATTCTACAATTTCAAATTCATTGGTTCCAGTCTCAAGAAGAATTCCCTTTTTATCTCCACTCGTCTCTGCTGCCATTAAATTCGCCCCCATACTCGGATTCGTAATATCCCATTATAATTTCATCTCTTGATGTCATAATTCGCGCTAGAAAGTCAAAATCCTTCTATTCGTATGAAAAAAGTCCACAGAATCAATCATTTTTCTTTTAAGTACGTCCAGCCATCTTGTTCAACCACACGCCCTTCGCGCATGAGATGTCCCAAGGCCCGTTTGAACGCAGCCTTGGAAATCTGGAACTTATCCCGAATGACTTCGGGTGAGGTTTCATCGCTATACGGCATTTTGCCGTTACGGCTCGCCAACAGTTCCAATATGCGCTCCGAATCCGTGATCAATGCTTTTTCTTTTACCTCGCGCAGGGATGCATTCAGGCGCCCATCCTGCCGCACATAGGTCACACGTGCCGTAACGATCTCACCCACACGTGGGCGGTCCTTTATCTCCTTATTGTCAATAAAGACAATATAGCGTTCTTTGCTGAACATAAAGGCGCCGCTGTCCGTGTAATTATAGATTGCCCCGGTGACTTTATCGCCAACACGAACTCCAACCGCTGGCTGCGACGCCCGGCGCATCTCATCTTCGACTTCCATAGTCACCGCCAAACGTCCCGATTTATCCGTGTAGAGCTTTGCCCATACTACTTCTCCAATCTGCGGACGGCCGCGCATACCAGCATAAGGCATAAAGATACCACGTTCTGCTCCAACATCCAAGAACGCACCATCCCGACTGGTATTGATTACCTTTAATCTGGCAATCTGCCCTTCCTTCATGCGTGGGACCCGCATACTGGCAGTCAAACGGCGTTTCGGGTCAAGATACAGGAACACTGTAACCATATCCCCCACCTTAACCGGTGCCATTTGCTGAGTCTTATGAAGCAAAATATCATCCGACGTATTGCCGGTTTCTGCATCCAGGAACGCACCCATTTCTCCTAGACGAGCAACCTTTAGCGTGACTACCGTACTCGGCCCGTATTTCCGTTTTTTTCTCTCTTCCATAATATCCTCAATCAGTCTTCGTAAGGAGTCAACTCTGCATCACCCCAAAGGTGTTCCAGGGCATAGTACTCACGAGCTTCCTGCATGAATACATGAACGACAACATCGCCATAATCCATGAGTACCCACTCGCCTTCCCGGTAACCTTCCTTATGGTCAAAGGATATGCCTGCCTTATCCATTTCTTCTTCCACGTTGTCCGCAATTGCCCGGACCTGAGTGGCCGTATTCGCCGAACAAATTACAAAATAATCCGTCGACGACGTCACCCCCTGCATATCCATTACTACAATATCACGTGCCTTTTTGTCACTGGCTGCCTCACAGATGACTTTCGTCATTTCCTTAATCGTCAAAATAATTCCTCCTCTTAGTTGTTATCTTTCGCCTGCTCTAATGTCTCAGCTGGGAATAATTCCTGCATTCGTTTTTGTATCGCTGCTTCATCCGGAACCCAAATGCTATCATCACCTTCAGCTACCGCGCCTGGCAGCATAATGCTGACAGGCGGTTCACTGCTCATACTCCGCAACACATTAGCCAGATGTGCCGAATCAAAAATTTCGGCACTAGTCTCCATCTGTTGCTTGAAGATCTCAGCAATTGCCGGCAGCTTCGGAATCGTTTCAAACTGCCAAAGCTTTTGATACATCGCCTTGACAAATCTCTGCTGCCGTTGAACTCTTCCTACATCTCCCAACTCCTCACTGCGATAACGCAGATATTGCCCTGCATGTTCACCATCCAGATGCTGATAACCTTGCCGGATATGAATGGACAGCCCCGCTTCAGGATCTTCGTATTCCATATTCCCCTCAACGTAGAGATCGATTCCGCCCAGCACATCTACCAGCTTGGCAAACGTTTCCATATCCAGGACAATATACTGATGGACCGATATTCCCAACAGATTGCTGACCTGGCGCACCATCATGGATGGTCCCCCTAGGGCATAAACGCTTTTAAGTTTCATCTGCCCGCCATGATCTGGCAGGTCAATCCACGTATCCCGCGGGATATTGATAAACCGTACCCGACCAGTATCATTCTCCAGGCTTATCATCAAAATGGTATCGGCACGTTTTTCCTGACCTCCGGTCTCATCAGCACCGTCATCCAATCCCATGACCAGTATATTCGTATAACCGTCAAACCGGGGATCTATCTCGCCGCGCCGTTCCTGCTGACGTTCCGTATAACCAGCATACATGGCCTGATATTCCTGATAAATCCTGCTGCCCCAGGAAGCCACCGTATAGCCGACATACAATACTCCTGCCAGAATAGCACCGAGAAACACCAGCAGGAAAAACAAACGCAATAAAGCCTTGCGCCGTCGTCTGGCCTGTATTTTTCGTTTACGCAGGATATTTTCCCGTGTACTAGTATACTGTTCCTTTCCCATAGGCTTTCCTTCTTTGCTTATTATCCAGTCCTTACCGGATTTTCTTCAGCAGCAGTTCATTTCGCGCCAACACGGTATCCGGATGGATCAAGTGCCCTTTGGCCACTACAAACTGAATGGACTGGCTGAATCCTGCCAGCATCATATCATCCAACGGCACTTCTTTTGCCAACTGCCGCAATTTCTCCACTCCCGGATAATCACGCCCCGGCTCAATCATATCCGCAAACCAAATGATTTTATCCAAAGCTGTCATCTGGCGACCGCCCACAGTGTGACGCCAGATTGCCTGCTCCACTTCCGCATCCTCAACCTGATAGATCTCTCGGATGCGCTTGGCCCCAATATAAGCATGAAGCAGTAGCGGCATCGCTTGTTCCACAGGGCCAATAGCGATTTTACGCTTTTGGGCCTCCGCAATCATATCCTCGTTGCAAAACTCTCTGGCACAATCATGCAACAAGCCAGCTACACGAGCCTTCTGCTCGTCTACTCCAAAACGCCCTGCCAAAATCACAGCCGTTTCTGACACTCCGACCGAGTGAGCAAAACGGCTCTTTTTAAGACGTTTTGCCAGCTCTTCTTTCATGGCCTCATAACTCATGCCAAAACTCATTGATATAAACCTTCTTTTATTATATATGCTTCCACTGCTGCTGGCACCAGATATTTGATGCTCTTGCCAGAATGCACCCGCTGGCGGATATCCGTAGAAGAAATCTCCAGTTCCGGCACTGCCAGAAAATGAATTTTTTCTTCTGCCAGCCTGCCAAAACGTTTGACTAAATCTTTCTTATCCACCGGTGCTCCTGGTCTCGTTGTTCCGACAAAATGGCAGCTGTCCAGCAATTCTTCACTATGATACCAAGTGTGCAGTTCATTGATGGTATCCGATCCAGTGATAAAATACAATTCGGCATCGGCTCCATACTTTTCCTGCAATTCCCGCACCGTCAACAACGAATAGGACGGTCCTGTCCGCTCCAATTCCTGCTTCGACACATGAAAGCACGGATTGGAATAAGCGGCCAACTGTGTCATCATCAAGCGATGATAAGCCGGCACCACTTTTCGCCCCTGCTTATGCGGTGGATTCGCCGCCGGGATAAACAGAACAAAATCAAGGGTAAAAGCTTCCCGGACTTGCTCGGCAATTGCCAAATGTGCCATATGGATTGGATCAAACGTTCCGCCCATAATGCCGATCCGGCGAATCGGCTGCAATCTATTCCCCATGGCATCAAAGCCCCCATTTCCATCCCATAAGGATTACCAAAACCATCCCCATGGTCACTATGATCAGAAGGATTCCCCTTCCATAATCTTTCGCATCATGGCTTCCCTTCGGGGTAGCCAGATACTGTTTTATCGTCCGGATATAGCCCTTGAGGCAGTTCATTCGCGAACCTGCCCCTCGCCATAAATGAGGTACTTCATGCTAGTAAGTTCCTCCAGCCCCATCGGTCCTCTGGCATGAAGCTTCTGCGTACTAATGCCAATTTCTGCACCAAAACCGAATTCAAAACCATCGGTAAAACGCGTCGAAGCATTGACATATACCGCCGATGCATCCACTTCCCGCTGGAACCGATGGGCATGGGTAAGATTCTCGGTCACAATTGCTTCCGAATGTCCCGTATTATACTGATTGATATGGGCAATAGCCTCATCAATATCCCTTACGACTTTGACAGATAAAATCAAGTCTCCATATTCCGTCGACCAATCTTCCTCTGTAGCGGGCAGGAAGGATTCACAAATCTCCTGACAACGCGTACAGCCACGCAGCTCGACCTTCTTCGCCTGCATCGCTTCCGCCAGCTTCGGCAGAAATTCTTCTGCTACAGCCTCATGAACCAGCAGTGTCTCCATGGCATTGCATACCGATGGATGCGACGTCTTGGCATTGACCGCAATGCGGATCGCCATGTCCTGGTCTGCTGAATCATCCACAAAGGTGTGGCAAACGCCAGTCCCAGTCTGAATAACCGGCACCGAACTGTTCTTCACGATATGCTCAATCAACCCAGCTCCCCCACGCGGAATGATGACATCGAGGAATCCGGACAAATGCGTCATGACCTCCACTGCTTCACGATCTGTAATTTCCACAAATTGCAGCGCCCCTTCGGGAATGCCATTATCGTAAGCAGCCTTAGCCAACAGGGAACTAATTGCCGTATTAGAACGGATTGCCTCCGATCCGCCGCGCAAAATCACCGCATTTCCCGATTTCAGGCAAAGTCCAGCTGCATCAGCTGTTACATTGGGACGGGCCTCATAGATAATGCCGATTACGCCCAGAGGAACGCGCACACGGCGAATCTCCAACCCATTGGGACGGATAGTCGAATAGTTGCCCTGGCAAACAGGGTCTGGCAGCGCAGCCGTCTGACGAAGCCCTTCTGCCATTTGACGGATCCTCGTCTCATTCAGCATCAGCCGGTCAAGATAAGAACGTTTTAAACCTTTCTGACGGGCATCTTCCAAGTCTTGCTCGTTCGCCGCTAAAATCATGGCACTGCGTTTTTCCAAAACATCCGCCATGGCCAATAGCGCCTTGTTTTTCACACTGGTGGACAATACCCCCAGTTTCCGGCTGGCTTTACGGGCTTCTTCTGCCTTTCTTCTCATCACTGCTTCGATATCCATCCAAATTCCTCCTCTGGTAATCAGACCATCAAAACCATGTTGTCCCGATGAATGACTTCTTCAGGAATATCACCATCTACCAAGGTGGCAAATTCTTCCGTCTTGTGCCCCAGCAACTTCTGCAGGAGCTCTGCTTTATAATTCACGATGCCGCGGGCAATCTCCTGCCGCTTGGTATTAAGTACGCGCACAGTATTGCCTTCGTGAAAATCGCCTTCACATTCTAGGACTCCGGCAGCCAAAAGACTTGAACCATTCTCACGCATAGCTTCTGCGCAGCCATCATCCACCACAATTTCACCGGCCAGTCGCTTACCAAAAGCCAGCCAACTCTTGCGAACCCGCAAATGGGATTCCCGCGCAGGAAATACCGTCCCGATTTGTTCCCCGGCCAAAATGCCGCGAATTGCGCCTTCTCTTGCACCAGAAGCGATAACCATGGTAACACCAGCACTCATGGCAATCTGCGCCGCCTGAATTTTGGTCATCATACCGCCAGTTCCAAGCTTCGAACCTGCTCCACCAGCAATCCGCTCGACTTCCGGCGTGATTTCCGGAATCTCATGGATGAGTTCTGCCTCTGGATGCAGCGAAGGATTTGCCGTATAAAGGCCTTCAATATCTGAAAGGACAATCAACGCATCGGCGTCAATGAGCGTTGCTACCATTGCCGAAAGATTGTCATTATCGCCAATCTTTATCTCATCGACAGCTACGGCATCATTCTCATTGATTACCGGGATTGCTCCCATGGCCAACAAAGCCAGCAAAGAATTGCGAGAATGAATGTATTGATGATGACGGACAGAATTCTCTTTCGTCAACAGGACCTGCCCCATCGTCTGCCCATATTCTGCAAACAGCTTCTCATAGATATGCATGAGAACTCCCTGGCCGATTGCTGCAATAGCCTGTTTTTCCGGAATCGAATCCGGCTTTTGGGAAAGTCCCAATTTCCCCAAACCTGCGGCAATGGCCCCCGAAGAAACCAGCACCATTTCCTTACCTTGATTGCGAAGATCCGCTAATTCCCGGATCAAATGGTCAATGCGATGAAGGTCCAGCTTGCCGGTCTCATATGCCAGCGTACTGGTCCCCACCTTGACAACGATGCGCTTTGCTTCGCGCAGACGCTCTCTTGCGTTCATAGGCTCACCCCCGTTTTACGGCAGTTCGATTTTCGGATTCTCGAAGTTTTTCTTGTACAAAAGACCATTCCGGCCAATAATCTGGATGAGATTGACATCCGCACGCTCAGCCAGCATCGTAATGGCATCCTCGGGCTCTTCCAAGCAGTTCTGCAAAACCCGGACTTTTATCAGTTCCCGTTTTTTGATTGCCTCACGGGCAGCCTGTACCACCGACGGGGTAACCCCCTCCTTGCCCATCATGACTATTGGTTCCAGTTTGTGACCCATCGAACGCAGAAAACTCTTCTGCTTACCAGTCAATGAATTTCTAAGCAATATATATCCTCCTATAAATCTCTTACTCGCGGAATTCAAATTCCATAGCACCGATATGGACCGTATCGCCCTCTTTGATGCCCTTAGCCTTCAATTTGCTGTCAATGCCCTTGATGCGCCAGATATACTGGAAACGGCGTACGGCTTCATCATTGAGGAAGTTCGTCATGGCCACCAGTTTCTCCAGAGATTTGCCCGATACAACAAAATCGCCACTGATATCACGGGAAATCGTGACTTTCTCCGGATCTTCAGCATTTTCATCATATACTTTGACATCCTCTTCAGCTTCTGGCTCTTCCACATAGTTGTCCAGCCATTCACCAACATAGCTGATGAGTTCGCTGACCCCCTGACGGGTTGCTGCCGAAATCTCAAAGAATTTCAATCCTTCTTCCTCGGCCAATTTCTTGAGCCGGGGAATATTTTCAACGGCTTCAGGAATGTCCATCTTATTGGCCACCAAAATCTGCGTGCGGCGCGCAATCTTTTCACTATATTTTTTTAATTCCGCATTGATTTTATAATAGTCTTCTACCGGGTCGCGGCCCTCAAGACCTGAAGCATCAACAATATGAAGAATCAATTTCGTGCGTTCCACATGACGCAGGAAATCATGGCCAAGCCCAACACCATCTGCCGCACCTTCGATAAGTCCCGGAATATCGGCCATGACAAAACTCTTCTCGTAGTCGGTCTTTACCACGCCCAATACCGGCGTAATCGTCGTAAAGTGATACTCAGCAATCTCCGGTCTGGCAGCAGAACAACTGGCCACTAAACTCGACTTACCAACACTCGGATAGCCTACCAGTCCCACATCTGCCAAAAGCTTCAATTCCAAAATCAGATTGCGGGCCTCACCCGGTTCGCCAAATTCCGCAAACGTCGGCGCACGATTAGCCGAATTGGCAAATTTCGCATTACCGCGCCCCCCACGGCCGCCCTTGCAAATGACAGCCTCCTGGCCAATTTCAGTTAAATCGGCTAAGACTTCTCCCGTCTCCTCATCCTTTACGATAGTTCCCGCCGGAACTTTTACATAACATGCAGGAGCATTGGCGCCGTACTGATTCTTGATGTCGCCATTCTCACCATTCTTGCCGTTGAATTTTCGATGAAAACGGAAATCCAGCAGCGTATTCATATTCGGGTCGACGACAAAAATCACATCGCCACCGCGGCCGCCATCGCCACCAGACGGTCCTCCATTTGGCACGAACTTCTCACGGCGGAAGGCAGACTTTCCATGTCCACCATCTCCAGCCTTGCAGATGACCTTCGTGCGATCGATAAATTGCATGTTTTGCCTCCTTTTCCTTACACTTTCCTGCCTTGTG
>CALYVJ010000014.1 GCA_945494195.1 uncultured Selenomonas sp.
GTAACGCTGTTGTTGGATGCTTCGGAGTCGCGCCGGGGACAGCAGGGGGTGATTGCCGCGCAGGCGTATGCGATTGCTGGGGCTTTGACGGACTGCCGGATTCCGGTTCAGGTCTATTCCTTTTGCAGTGTGAAGGGGGTAACGGTATTTTGCCGGTTGAAGTCCTGGACGGAAAAGGAGGGGCAGGGGATCTTTGCGTATCGCACGGGGGGCTGGAATCGGGATGGACTGGCGCTTTTGGCGGCAGAAAAGATTCTCCCGCAAGGGCGGGACAGGCAGCAGCTGCTGATGGTGCTGACCGATGCCAATCCCAGTGATGTGCTGGATGTTCCGGCAGGCGTGGGGCGGAGCCGGCGCTATATGGATAAGACGGCAATAGAGGATACCGCTCAGGCGGCAAAATACTTGCGGCGTCATGGTGTGAAGCTGGCTGCCTTGGTGAATAGTGTGCTATCTGGCAATGGAGGGGAAGTGCCAGCCCGGGAAATATATGGCCAACAGGCCGTGCTTATCCGTTCCATCGACCGGTTGGCAGAGAATGTGGCAAGGCTGGTGGAAAAGCAAATAAGCATGGTCTGAGAATTATTGCTGGTATTTTGAATACAAAACTTGCTTTTTTTTGAAAAAGGGCAAAATCGAAAGGTGATTTTTCGTTATTTTCAATTGTAAGGATTTTTAACGGGTGAATTGGATATATGCAAATGGAACAGATGCGGCAGTCTTTGGTGCTGGCTGTGGATGGCAGAGAAGATGATCGCACGAAGTTGAAGAATGTTTTAGCCTCCCGTGTTAATTTCTTTGATGTGGCGGCGGGCAGCGCCGGATTGGCGTATATTGAACAGAAGCGGCCGGACTTGGTGCTTTTAGCGGATGATTTGCCAGATATGGATGGTTTTGAGGTGCTGCGGCGCATCCGTGAGGATGAACGGTTCAAGGATATTCCGGTTATCATGATGACGATGGACCAGAGCCAGAAAACCGAGGCGGCAAGCATAATGGCGGGGGCATTTGAGATTGTGCGTAAGCCCTTCGTGCCAATCATCGTGGTGAAAAAGGTGGAGCAGGTTCTGGAACTGGAGTATCTGCACAGTCATTTGCGTAGCGAAGTCAGGCGTCAGACCCATTTGGCGGAAGAGCGGCTGGCATCGAGCCAAAGATTGTTTGAAGAGACGGTCATGGCCTTGGCGAAAACTATCGATGCTAAGGATGCCTATACCCGCGGGCATTCCCAGCGGGTGGGCCGTTATTCCCGCCATATTGCGTATAAACTGGGATGGACGGAAGAGGAGCAGCAGAAGCTTTATTTTATGGGACTGCTTCATGATATTGGCAAGATCGGTGTGCCGGAGGCAATCATCAATAAGCCGGACCGGCTTACGGAGGAGGAGTATAACCGGATAAAGGAGCACACGGTTATTGGTTCGGAGATCCTAGAGCTGGTGGCTGAGTTTCCGGAACTTACCATCGGGGCGCGATCCCATCATGAACGCTTTGATGGCACGGGGTACCCGGATGGCAAGAAGGGGAAGGATATCCCCATCTATGCGCGTATCATAGCAGTGGCCGATGCCTATGACGCCATGACGTCTAAGCGCAGTTACCGCGATATTTTGCCCCAGAATGTGGTTCGGGCAGAAATTGCCAAAGGGCGCAATTCCCAGTTTGACCCGGAATTTGCCGATGTGATGCTCCAGATCATTGATGAAGATGAAGACTATATGCTACACGAACGTTAAAACTGTGAGGCAGGAATATTTTTTGCTTGATTTATAGAAAAGATGGAGGTAATATACCTATGGGGGGTATATTGGTATAATGATTAGGAGAGAGAAAATGAGCGAAGCGAAAGCTATGTCCTGCGGTTGCAGTGGTGGCATAAAGCATAAGTTCCGGGATAAAGATGGTGAGGAGTATAAGTGCTTGGTGCGCCGGCTGAACCGGATAGAAGGGCAGATACGCGGCATCCACAAGATGGTGGATGAGGACCGCTATTGTGTAGATATCCTGACGCAGGTCAGTGCGGTGCAGTCGGCACTGAATGCATTTACCAAGGAACTTTTGAACCAGCATATCCATAGCTGCGTAGTGGAGGATATCCGCGCGGGCAATGATGAGGTCGTGGAGGAGCTCTGCGGCCTTTTGCAAAAAGTCATGAAATAATGGCTGGCTCCGGTAAGGAAGGAGAACGGTGTGAAAAAAGAAAAATTCAATGTGACTGGTATGACCTGTTCCGCCTGCTCGGCCCGGGTACAGAAAGCCGTGGAAAATTTAGCGGGAACGTATGAGGTATCTGTCAATCTGCTGACGAATAGTATGCAGCTTCGATACGATGAGCAAGTAATAGATGCGGCGGCGGTGATAGCGGCTGTGGAAAAGGCCGGTTATGGAGCGTCGGTCAAGGGGGCCGCGGCGGGAAATGACAAGAAAAAAGAGCCGGAACAGTTTGCCGATCAGCAGATAAGGGAACTGCGGCAGCGGTTGTTGTGGTCACTGGTGTTCCTGCTGCCCCTTATGTATGTAGTGATGCAGAGTCATTTGGGTGTTTTGGTGCCTGCAGGACTTCGTGCGGTTTTGGAAGGACCGGAAAATGCCGTGGGATTTGCCTTTGTCCAGTTTTTGCTGGTACTGCCGATTATGCTGCTGAACCGTAAGTTTTATATCGGTGGCTTTCGGGCACTTATACAGGGGGCTCCGAATATGGATACCTTGGTGGGGATGGGATCCATGGCGTCCGCTTTATTTGGCGTTGTGGGGATTTTCCGCATCGGCTGGGGCTTGGGACATGGTGATTTGGCCCTGGTGTCAGCGTACAGCCAGAATCTGTATTTTGAATCGGCGGGCATGATTGTCACGTTGATTACGGTAGGGAAATACCTGGAGAGCCTAGCAAAGGGCAAGACGGGCAGAGCCTTAGAACAGCTGATGGAGCTGGCTCCGAAACAGGCAACTGTGCTGCGGGACGGCCAGGAGGTTGTTATCGCTGCCGATGCCCTGCAGGCGGGAGATACTGTGATCGTCCGCCCGGGGGAACGCATCCCTGCCGATGGCGTTATTACCTGGGGCACGGCCAGTGTGGATGAATCGGCAATCTCCGGGGAGAGTATCCCGGTGGAAAAGGGCATCGGCGATGGGGTAACATCTGCCACCATCAACAAGAATGGCTTTATCCGTTTTAAGGCAGAACGGGTTGGGGAGGATTCCACTATCAGCCGGATCATCCGCTTGGTGGATGAGGCCAGTGCCAGCAAAGCGCCGATTGCTCGTTTGGCCGATAAGATTGCCGGCGTTTTTGTTCCTGTTGTCATGGCGATTGCCGCCAGTGCTGGGGCGATATGGCTCATGGCTGGAGCGGATGTGGAATTCGCATTTTCTATTGCGATTTCGATTCTCGTCATTTCCTGTCCCTGTGCACTGGGGCTGGCAACCCCGGTGGCGATCATGGTAGGCATTGGTAAGGGGGCAGAAAATGGAATCCTGATTAAATCCGGGGAAGCATTGGAAACTGCCCATCGCATTGATACGGTAGTGGTGGATAAGACGGGAACTCTTACAGAGGGTCGTCCTGAGGTGGTGGCGGTGCAGGCCTTCGGCGTACCAGAGGCAGAACTCATCGCTGCAGCGGCTGGACTGGAAGCCGGCAGTGAACATCCGCTGGCAGAAGCGATTCTGGCCTATGCCAGAAAGCGGCAGATTGAGCCACTGCCTGTGACGGACTTCGCGGCGGTATTTGGCCGGGGAGTACGCGGTCAGGCAGCGGGCGCTAAATGGCTGGCGGGAAACCAGCGCTTCTTGCGGGAACAGCAGATTGATACCGAAGGCTGTCAAGGCCGGCTGGATGAGCTTTCGGATGAGGGCATCACGCCACTGTTGGTAGCATGTGATAGGAAGGTCATGGGCATTTTCGGTGTGGCCGACAGAGAAAAGGCGACCAGTGGGCAGGCTGTCCGCGCGTTTGCTGCTATGGGGCTGGATGTGGTCATGCTCACGGGAGATAATGAACGCACAGCTGAAGCAATCCGCCGCCGGCTGGCGATTCCCCATGTTATCGCCGGGGTCCTGCCGGAAGATAAGGCGATGCAGGTCGAGGCGCTGCAAGAAGCGGGGCATCGGGTAGCCATGATCGGCGACGGCATCAACGATGCGCCCGCGCTTTCCCGGGCGGATTTGGGAATCGCGATTGGTGCAGGAACCGATATTGCCCTGGAAAGTGCCGATGCGGTGTTGGTGAAAAATGACCTGCTGGATGCGGTGCGTGCAATAGGGCTGTCTAAGGCGGTTATGCGCAACATCAAGGAGAATCTGTTCTGGGCATTTTTCTACAATGTGCTTTGTATTCCGCTGGCTGCCGGTGTGTTGTTCCCTTCGCTGGGAATCAAGCTGTCGCCGATGGTGGGGGCCGCTGCGATGAGTATGTCGAGTATCTGTGTCTGTCTCAATGCCCTGCGGCTCCGGCTGGCT
The DNA here is from genome assembly GCA_945494195.1 of uncultured Selenomonas sp. Lineage (GTDB taxonomy): Bacteria > Bacillota > Negativicutes > Selenomonadales > Selenomonadaceae > Selenomonas_A. Next base: position 4,459 of record CALYVJ010000014.1, read on the forward strand.
GCGATAGATAAGTCCTCGCAACTGGCTGGTGACGACGTTGTTATCGATGAGGAGGTTTTTACTATGGAAAAGACGTTGAAAATTGAAGGAATGATGTGCAAGCATTGCCAGAAACATGTGACGGAGTCACTTTCCAACATGGATGGTGTGACTGAGGTGGAAGTCAATCTGGAAACGGGGACGGCTGCTGTTAAGATGAGCCGTGATATTTCCAATGCGGAATTCCAGCAGGTCATCGAGGAAGCTGGGTACGAATTGATCCTTTGATACCCGAGGAAAAAGAAGCAGTTTTGATAGCTGCTTCTTTTTTTATGAATTTTTAGGATGAATATGTTACAATAAACAGAAATGAATGAATCATTACTTATCGGAAGGTGGTTACCATCATGAAAAAACATATTTTAGCGTTTTGCCTTGCCTGCCTGGTAGCGATGTCTGCCAATGTGTTTGCCGCTACGCCGGAAGCAGAGACCTTGTCGGTGGAACAGCAGGGGGCCCAGAAGTGGATAGAAACGATGCTGGTCAAGTCTGACTATAAGGCAGCGTTGTCTCAGCTCGGGGCAGAAGGGAAAAAGGCCTTGACCGAGAAGCAGATGAAGGAAAAGCAGGAGGCAATTCTCAAGAATCTGGGCAAGATGCAGAAGTATCAGTTCAATGCTTGGATTCGTTTGGGGAAATACGACCGCATTGTCTATGCCGCCCAGTTTGAGAAGTATCCGCTGGTTCAGTGCGATATCATCACCGATCCAAAGGGGCAGGTCATTGACTTTGGCTTGTCACCAATCCATCAGCAAACTCAGAATACTGGTGCAGACAAAGACAAAAAGAAAACAAAGAAGTAACCCGCAGGATATGAGCCAGCAGCATCGCTGCTGGCTTTTCTAATTTTTGATACACTGTTATAATAGAAAATAGAGTATCAGAATGGAGGAATATGGATGAAACGCAGTGAGCGTATTTATCAATATATCCAGGAGAAATCGGCAGTATATACGAAAGAGCAGCTAAAGGGCCAGGTGGGGCTGGACGCTCAGGAGATTGCCGGTGCCTTGGAGCTTTTGCGCAACAATGTGTCAAAAGAATTGAATGAGCTGCATCGCCAGGGGAAAATCGTCAAATTTTCCGGTCGTCCTGTCCGTTATTTTGACCGGGAGACCTTGGAGGGGCTGTTGGATACAGACCTTGGTGCGGGCAACTGCCAGTTTCAGGACATTGAGGAGTGCCGGAAAATCAGTGGGGTGGAGGACGAGGAAATCAATCCCTTTGAACACCTGATTGGTGCGGAGCGCAGCCTCAAGCGGCAGGTGGAGCAGGCCAAGGCGGCTATCCTTTACCCGCCGGATGGGCTGCATACGCTGATTGTCGGTCAGACTGGTGTCGGCAAGACCCTGTTTGCCCATATGATGTTTGCCTATGGTAAAACGATGCATCGCTTTGCCGAGGATGCCCCTTTTGTAACCTTCAACTGCGCGGATTATTACAATAACCCTCAGCTGTTGATTTCCCATGTGTTTGGACATATCAAAGGGGCTTTTACCGGAGCGGATACGGCCAAAGCTGGTCTTGTGGAAGAGGCGGATGGTGGCGTATTGTTCTTGGACGAGATTCATCGCCTGCCCCCAGAAGGACAGGAAATGATCTTTTATTTCATGGATACGGGAACCTTTAATCGTCTGGGGGAGACGACCCGCAGCCGCCGGGCTAAGGTGCTCATCATCGGCGCCACGACGGAGGACCCGAATTCGGCGCTGACGCGCACTTTTGTGCGCCGTATCCCGAATATCATCACTATCCGGCCTTTAGCGGAGCGTACCCTCGAGGAAAAACTGGATATTTTGAAACTGTTGTTCATGGATGAAGCCCGGCGGGTCAAAAAACCAGTCCGCATCAGTGTCGAGTCGGTGAAGGCTTTGATTGGAAGCATTGGCAGCGGCAATGTGGGGCAGCTGAAGTCGAATATCAAGCTGCTTTGTGCCCAGGCGTTCCTGAATGGCATCGATAATCCCAACTATATTGAAGTGGATTTCAAGATGCTGCCGTCCCATGTCAAAGATGGTTTGCTTACCTTGTCAGCCAATCGGCAGGCACTTACTGAACTGACGAAATATGTCAGTGAACCGCTGGTGGTCTCGCCGCCAGGCGGGAATTTCCAGCTGGAGGGAGCTGGCGGCAACGAGGGCGGGTTCAATCTGTATCAAGTGGTGGAAGATAAAGTCGCGTTGCTAAAAGGGGAAGGCATCAGCGATGAACTCATCAAGCAGATTGTTGCCACGGATGTCAACGTATATGTCAAAGACCTTTATAATAAGAAGCATTCGGTCAATATGACCACTCGGGAACGCTTGTTGAAAATCGTAGATGAGGCCTTGGTGGATTTTTCGGAACAGGTGTCACTCTTCGTGCAGAAACGCATGAATCGCAGCTATCGCGACCGGTTCCTGTATGCCTTCAGTCTGCATCTTTCTGCGTTCCTAAAGCGTGTTAAGTCGAAAGAATCAATACCTTATACGGAAATCGAGGGGGCAGTCCCGCAGGATTCGCAGTGTGTGCAGGTGGCAGGCGAAATCGGTGAGATGATCGAAAAGCACTACCATCTGAAGGTTCCCCGCAACGAGATTGAGTATATCGCCCTGCTCTTGGAATCTTCTGATGATGACGATTTGGACGAAAAGGTAACGATACTGGTAGCAACCCATGGCAAGAGCGCGGCCCGTTCCATGGTGGATGTGGCGCAGAAGCTGTTCAGTTCTACCGATATCAATATTATTGCGGTGGATATGCCGCTGGAAATCAAACCCCAGGAGATATTCGATAAGACAGCAGCGATGCTCCGGACAATGAACTGTGCGAAGGGTGTGCTGATCTTGGCTGATATGGGGTCGCTTTGCAATATCGGTGCGATGCTTTCGGAGAAGCTGAAGATTCCTATTCGCACGCTGGATATGGTATCGACCCCGTTGATCCTGGAGGCTATGCGCAAGGTGGATATTGCTGGTATGGACTTGGACAGCATCTATGATTCGCTGCGGAACTTCAAAGGGTATGAAGCGGTGGATTCAGCAGAGGGGGGCCAGCAAAACGAAAACAGCCAAGAAGCCATTGTCACGATTTGCTCCACCGGACAGGGGGCGGCTTTGAAGCTCAAAGCATTGGTGGAAGACCTCCTGCGTCATGCTGGGCGGGCGGTAGAGGTTATCCCCATCGGGCTGGTACATATGGAAGAGCGCATCGAGGAAATTAGTCAGGCTTACCATATCGTAGCTGCTGTAGGCATGAAGAAGCCGAAGGCCAAGATCCCGTTTATCCCGTTGGAGCAGCTCATTGACGGAACAGGAGAACAGCTGCTTTCTGAGCTGGTTCTTGACCGCAAGATGGATATGATTCCCAAGCGAAGAGGGAGTATGGTGGTACAGAAGCTGTGTGAGGAATCCCTGCAGAAGTTCTTGACCTACCTGAACCCGGCAAAAGTTATGGGGGGGTTGCTGGAGTTTGATCGTTTGCTGGAAAAAGAATTGGGAGTAAAATTGTCGGACCCTGTACGCATCCGTTTGTTGGTTCATTGCGGCTGTGCGCTGGAGCGTATCGTTACCCGTAGCTCGCTGGTCTATAAAGGGGATAAAAGCGAAGTCGATACACAAAAACTGGAGGCTCTGAAAAAAGCAGCCAGAGTATTCGATGAGACACTAAAACTCCGATTCGATGAAGATGAGTACTATTTTATGGCAAATATGATATAAGTCAATAAAAAATAAGCCAATATGATACACTATGGTGACGTTTGTCATCATAGTGTATTTTATTTGTGGATATTTTATTTTCTGACAGTATCAAAGTGTATTGGAAATAGGGGAAGAGTGTATCAAAAGTGTATTAAAAGTATCAAGAAGAAAAAAAATTTATGAAAAAACCCTGTAAAATAGGGCGTAAAAAGAATTTTTTGGTTTAATACACAAAGTTGGCACGCTCCTTGCATTATATATGGGTGTAAGGCAAAATAAGCCAAAAACATTCAGAGACAGCCGGATGGTTATAAGAGAACGTGTAGTATAAGGAGGATGTTTCCATGTTTGGTATTATTGTTGGAACACATGGTATTTTTGCACAGGAGCTTCTGAAGTCTTGCGAAATGATTTGCGGCGAACAGAAAAATGTCCGTGCGGTAACGCTGATCCCGGGAGAGGGGCCGGATGATGTCGTCAAGAAATACGAGGCGGCTATTGCTGAGCTCGATTGCGAGGGCGGTGTCCTGTTCCTGAACGATCTGTTCGGCGGCAGCCCGTACAATGCAGCCTGCCGGCTGGTGATCGGCAATGAGAATTACGGCATTGTAACTGGCGTAAATCTGCCGATGCTCATCGAAATGTGCAGCGCTCAGATGATGGATGATGGTTCGGATATCATGGCTTTGATGGAGAAAGCGGTGGAGGCCGGTAAGAATGGCACACAGACTTTCCATGCCAGCCAGATTTCTGATGATGAAGAGGAGGATTTATAATGAATATTGTATTAGCAAGAATTGATGACCGTCTGATTCATGGCCAGGTTGCCACGGTTTGGTCGAAGGTAACGGGGTGCCAGCGTATCATTGTTTGCGATGATGAGGTCGCTAAAGATACGATTCGTGCAACGCTTTTGAAACAGGTTGCTCCGGCTGGTATCAAATCCCATGTTGTTGACCTGGATAAAGCTATCCGCGTTTATGAGAATCCAAAATATGAGAACGAGAAATGCCTGCTGCTGTTCACGAACCCGACCAGTGTCCTTTATCTGGTTGAGCATGGCGTTGACATCAAGAGTGTCAATATCGGCGGCATGAGCTTCAAAGAAGGCAAACACCAGATTACGGGTGCTGTATCCGTTGATGATAAGGATATCGAGTCCTTCAAGAAACTCAACGAGAAAGGCATCGAGCTGGAAATCCGTAAAGTAGATACGGATAAGAAAGTTATGCTGATGGATGTCCTGAAATAAGGATATTCTTCATAGAAAGGGGAGAAGTTGTATGGGGCGGCTTCTCTCCTGGGGAATTTCATATTACATAATGGAGGGAATAAACAATGAGTTCTATTCAAATCCTGCTTATCTTTATCTTTGCGACAATCGCAGGCATGGGGTCCTGCCTGGACGAGATGCAGACGCATCGTCCGCTGATTGCCTGCACGATCACGGGTCTTATTCTGGGTGATATAACGACTGGTATTATCATCGGTGGTACCCTCGAAATGATGGCACTGGGTTGGATGAACATCGGTGCAGCAATTGCACCGGATGCAGCTTTAGCTTCGGTTATTTCGACGATTCTCGTCATCGCCAGCCATCAGGATGTGGCAACGGGTATCGCAATTGCCATGCCGCTGGCTGCTGCTGGCCAGGTCCTGGCTATCATTTGTAAGACGGTTTCCGTTGTGTTCCAGCACAAAGCAGACGATTACGCAGAAGAGGGGAATCTTTTTGGTATCGATCTGTGCAACTACGGTGCTCTGATCCTGCAGGGTCTCCGCGTTGGTATTCCGGCCCTGCTCGTTGCTATGACGGTTGGTACGGGTGCTGTTGAGAACATGCTCAGTGCTATTCCGCCGGTCATCTCCGGTGGCCTTCAGGTCGCTGGTGGCTTCATCGTTGTCGTAGGTTATGCAATGGTCATCAATATGATGGGTGCTCAGTACCTCATGCCGTTCTTCTTCCTCGGTTTCGTTGTGGCAGCATTCACGAACTTCAACCTCGTCGCTCTCGGTGTTATTGGTCTGGTAGCAGCTGTCGTTTACATCCAGCTGAACCCGAAATATCAGGCAGTAGCCGCAGCTCCGGCAGCCGCAGCTTCTGGCTCTGACGACGACCTTGATGACGAACTTGATTAAGCGCGAGTAGAGGAGGATATACATAATGGAAAAGAAAATTACTTCCAGCGATTTTTTCTGGACATTTGTCCGTTCTAACTTCCTGCAGGCATCCTGGAACATGGAGCGTATGCAGGGCTTGGGCTACTGCTTCGGCATGGTGCCAATTCTTCGCCGTCTTTATGAGGGTGAGGAACTCAAGAAGGCAATCAAACGTCACCTCGAGTTCTATAACACGCAGCCATTCGTAACGGCACCGATCATCGGTATCACGGCAGCTCTTGAGGAGAAGAAAGCCAATGGCGCACCGATTGAAGATGGTGTTATCAATGGTATCAAAGTCGGTATGATGGGTCCTCTGGCCGGTGTCGGCGACCCGATTTTCTGGGGTACGCTGCGTCCAATCACGGCAGCTCTTGGTGCATCCTTTGCACTGACGGGCAGCATCGTCGGTCCAATCCTGTTCTTTGTATTGTTTAATGCCATCCGCCTGGCAGTCCGCTGGTACGGCATCAAATATGGCTATGCCAAAGGTACGGACATCGTCAAAGACATTGCTGGCAACAAGCTCCAGAAGATCACGGAAGGTGCTTCCATCCTCGGTCTGTTCGTCATGGGTGCTCTCGTAAACAAATGGACGTCGGTCAACATCCCGGTTGTCGTTTCGGAAATCACGAACGCGAAAGGCGAGCATGTGGTTACGACGGTTCAGGGTATCCTTGACCAGCTCATGCCGGGCCTCGTACCGCTGCTCATGACCTTTGCCTGCATGGCACTCCTCAAGCGTAAAGTCAGTGCTATCACGATTATTTTCGGTCTGTTCGCAGTTGGTATCATCTGCTATGCCCTTGGCATCATGAACGTAAAATAAAACATCGTTACAAATTGGGGAAAGGAGCTGATTTTCGGCTCCTTTTTCTTATGAAATACTTTACTTTTATGGCTGAGTTTCGTAAAATAAGATAGTATGGTTTGATAATAAATATTTATTAATTTTTCATAGTTTTATAGGAGAGATGTTTCCATGATTAAAAAAGCAATTGCGGTAATGACGTCCGGTGGCGACAGCCCGGGAATGAACGCAGCTGCCCGTGCAGTTGTCCGTACGGCTCTGTACGAAGGGATTGAGGTCTATGGTATCAACAACGGTTATCAGGGTATGGTTGATGACGATATCGTCCAGCTCACGAGCCGCAGCGTCAGTGACCTCATCCAGCGTGGCGGCACGTTCCTGGGAACGGCTCGCTGCATGGAGTTCAAGACGCCGGAGGGCCGTAAGAAGGGCTTTGATAACTTGGTGAAACGCGGCATCGAAGGTCTCGTAATCATCGGTGGTGACGGCAGCCTGACGGGCGGCAGCCTGCTCTCCAAGGAAACGGGCTTGCCGATTGTCGGTCTGCCAGGCACCATCGATAACGATGTATGGGGCATGGATTACACGATTGGTTGCGATACGGCTGCCAATACGATTGTCGATGCTATCAATAAGCTGCGCGATACGGCTTCGGCTCATCGCCGCATCATGCTCGTTGAGGTTATGGGTCGCAACTCCGGCTGGCTGGCTATGATGGCTGGTATCGCTGGCGGTGCTGAGTATGTTCTCGTGCCGGAGGTCAAATATGACCTGGATGAGATGTGCCATGAGCTTAAAGCCATGTACGATGCTGGTAAGCGCTACAGTATCATCGTTGTGGCAGGAGGTGCGGGTTCGGCTGTTGGAATTGGCAAGGTCCTAGAAGAGAAGACGGGCATCGATACTCGCGTGTCGGTTCTTGGTCACATTCAGCGTGGGGGCTCGCCTACGGTCGAAGACCGCATGAAGGCTTCGATGCTGGGAGAAAAGGCAGCCTTGGCTATCATTTCCGGCGCAACCAATATTGTTTTTGGTTTCAACGAAGGCAAGGTCGTTGGTGTAAATCTGTTTGATGCAGTAAACAACAAAAAGACGCTGGATCCGGAGCTGGTTCGTCTGGCTCGCGTTCTGGCATAATCAGAACTATCAAAAAGTCCCACTGGAAACAGTGGGATTTTTTTAGAGAAGGGAATCGAAGGGGGTATGGCAGAAATAAGCGGAAAAAATTATGGCGAAAATGGCTGGGCAAAGCTGGCTGCTTGTGGGGGCTGCTGCTGTTTTGCCTGTTTGTCATGACGCCGGGCTGCCAAGCAATGAAATTAGATGGGCAATGGTACTGGCAGGATGACCTGGATGGGCAGGGGGCTGGGGATAGTGCTGCGGATTTGCTGAAACGAGTGGATACGGCTCTTTACACGGCGAAACATAAGGGACGGAATCGGGTGTGCTGTGCTCCTGAAGATATAGGACTTTCATCTTGATAAAAAGAAAATCCCTTGACAAAATGAAACTTATCGGCTAATGTAGGGAAAGTGATTTTTGAACGTTTAGCGGATGAGGAACAGGAGAAATTTGGGTATGAAGCGCTTATTTACGCTGGTATTCTGCCTCCTGTTCTTTTTTTTTGCCTGCCGTTATTTCCCCGGCTGGAGGTGAGGGATCGGCTATATGGGACGATTGGCACTATTGCGAGTCTGAATCTGGTGCGAGTTTTTCGGTCATGCTTTCGCCGGATAAGCCGCTTAACGATACCTTGTTTTTTCAGACCAGCGGGCAGCGTGTCTGCATAATGTTGGGAAATCAGTTGATTTATGAGTATGAATGTCAAGGGCGGAAGCTCTTGACGTCGTATGGGCGAAGTTGGCATATGGTAAAACTTCCGAAACTTACGCAGCCAGAACTGCTGCAGGTGGAGATTCAGGGGGGATACGGATTCGAAAGGGGATACCTTTCCGAGTTTAGCCTGGATACGGCCAAGGTGCAGGCTGGAAAGGTCTTTTTGTACGACCTTCCCTATGTGTTATCGCTGCCGGCACGCAAATACCAGAATAGTTATTCGCGTTATGCTATGGTGCCGATGCTGAGTTTCTGTTTTGCCGGTGCCTTGGACGGTATAAATCAGTTTTGGCCGCTTATGCCCTGGAAGACGTATTTGGTGCCCTTCTGTGTGTACTTTTTGGTGGCCTTTGTCGTTTGTATGCTGCGGGAGCAATTGCTGCGGGAACGAAAAATGCAGGAACATGCCAACAAGCTGGAATATGAAATCGCGGTAGCGGTGGAGAAGTCCGAGTGGGATACCTTGACGGGCTGCCGCAATCGCGTTGCCTTCGACCCGTTTATGCAGCAGCGGCATCAGGAGAAATTTTCGATGCTCATGCTGGATATCGATTTTTTCAAGGAGGTCAATGATAAGCTTGGACATGATATTGGGGATAAGGTTTTAAGAAAATTCTCTTTATTGGTTCAACAGGCCAATGGATTATCTGCAGCATTGGGGTTACGGTCTGGAAGGGGCCCGGTGACAAGCCAGGCGAACTGTTCAGGCGTGTGGATACCGCGCTATATCAGGCCCAAAATAATGGCCGTAATCGGGTATGTTTTGTGGCAGGAAAAAGTAAAATAAAAACGGCTATTGCCTGGAAAGGGCAATAGCCGTTTTTATTATGGCAGTATCAGTCGTACATTGTGCTTTTCGAAGTATTCGCCGTATTCTCTGGGCGGTTCTTTTTCGGTGATGACGGCATCGAGATCCGAGAGTCGGCAATAGGTCATAAGAGAAGCTTTGTCGAACTTGCTGCTGTCCACCAGCAGGAAGGTTTCGGCATTCTTTTGTGCCAGGCTGCGCTTGATTTCACATTCCAGCGGTGAGGCATTGGTGGCGCCGTGGGCGATGGATATGCCCGTACTGGCCAAAAAAATCTTCGACAGATTGTAGTTTTGCAGGGCGGCAAGGACGCTGGGGCCCACAAAGGCGTTGGAGGGCATGTAGAGCGTGCCGCCGGTGGCGATGACGTTGAGGCCCGGGTAGCTGCCCGCCGCGTTAATGACGTGGACACTGGCGGTAACAATGGTAAGATATCGTCTTTTTATCAGATAGGGAATCATATGCATGGTGGTGGTGCCGGAGTCGATGTAGATAACATCGCCATCCTGTACCTGGGCAGCGGCGGTTTGCGCCACCAGCTTTTTGGCATCTACGTTTCGTCCCTCGCGGTAAGCGAAGGGCTCCGGTGCGCCGGTTTCTTCGTCGGCTAGTACGATGCCGCCGTAAACTTTTTTTACGATACCGCTGGCTTCGAGTTCTGCGACGTCCCGGCGGATCGTGTTTTTGGATACCCCGAAGCTGTCGCAGAGGTCATTGAGAGAGACGCTGTGATTGCGCTTCAAGAGTTCATGGATTTGTTGTATGCGGTCTATTTTCATGATAGCCACCTCTTGCAGTTATGTTAATATATTTGTGAAGTTTTGAGCATATTTTATGGATATATTATACTTCTAATCGAATTATATATCAAGGGGAGATTAAAAATTATCCTGTTTTGACGCTATTCTATAATAAATAGACTAAAAAACGATGAAAAATGATAATTTTCGCTGAAATAATATTGACAAAGTGAT
>CALYVJ010000015.1 GCA_945494195.1 uncultured Selenomonas sp.
TCATAGCATCCTTTTGCAGACGCTGAGCTTCGCCAACAGCCTGTTCCAAAACAGCCAAAAGCTGGCTGCGTTTCGCCCCGGAGGTATCAAAAGCCCCGCATTTAATCAAGCTTTCGATGACGCGTTTGTTTACCTTCCCCATATCCACACGGCGGCAAAAATCCAACAGTGACTTGAAAGGTCCATCTTGCCGGCGTACCTGCGTGATATCCTGAATCGCCGCATCACCAACATTGCGTACCGCAGCCAAGCCAAAGCGCACGGCCTCGCCATCGACACTGAAATTTGCCGAGCTGGCATTGATATCCGGCGGCAGGATTTTTATCCCCATCCGGCGACAAAGCTCGATATACGTAGGAACCTTCTGCGTATCCATGATGCTCGTAAGCATAGCCGCCATGAATTCCGACGGATAATGAACCTTGAGGTATGCCGTCTGCCACGCCACCAACGCATAAGCAGCACTATGGGATTTATTGAATCCATAATCGGCAAAATGAGTCAGCAAATCAAAGATCCGATTGGCAAGACCAGGTTCAATGTTGTTCTTGGCACATCCCGACAAGAAATTTGTCTTCTGCGCCATCAGGATTTCGTGTTTCTTCTTGCCCATAGCACGGCGCAAAAGGTCAGCCTGCCCCAGCGTGAAGCCCGCCAGGACCTGGACGATTTGCATAACCTGCTCCTGGTAGAGCACGACACCAAAGGTTTCTTTTAAAATCGGCTCCAGCAACGGATGCATGTATTGAACTTCCTTGCGGCCATGACGCCCGCCGATAAAATCCTCGACCATGCCACTGCCCAACGGCCCTGGGCGGTACAGTGCCACCGTAGGAATGAGGTCCGTAAAGCCCCGGGGCGCCAAATCCTTCACGAGCTGGGTCATGCCGGAGGACTCCATCTGGAACACTGCACCGGTCCGTCCCTCACAAAGCATCTTCGCCGTAAGTTCATCCTCCAGTGGTATTTTATTGATATCGATAGTTTCCCCGCGGGTCTTCTTAATGTTTGCCAAAGTATCACTGATAACCGTCAACGTACGGAGGCCCAAAAAGTCCATTTTCAGAAGACCAAGTTCCTCCACATGATCCTTGTCAAACTCTGTCACCAGTGTCCCATCCGAAACCGAAACCGGCAGATAATCCGTCAGTGGATTCCGCGCGATAACGACACCAGCCGCATGCGTCGACGAATGGCGCGGCAACCCCTCAACCTTGCGGGCAAGATCAATGAGCCGTTTGACCTCAGGGACGGACTCATACATGGACTTGAATTCTTTGGACTCTTTTAACGCCTTGTCCAGTGTCATCTTAAGTTCATTCGGTATCAGCTTGGCAATATCAGCCACCTGGGCATAGGGCATATTCAGTACGCGGCCCACATCGCGGACAGCCCCTTTGGCCGCCATAGTACCGAAGGTTACAATCTGCGCCACATGGTCGTAGCCATAACGCTCCTTGACATAATCGATGACTTCCTCCCGGCGGATATAACAGAAGTCAATGTCGATATCCGGCATGGTTACGCGTTCCGGATTCAAGAAGCGCTCAAAGAGCAAATCGTATTTAAGGGGGTCCAGATTGGTGATTCCCAGGAGGTAAGCAACAATACTTCCCGCCGCCGAACCACGACCTGGCCCAACAGAAATACCGACTTCCCGGGAGTGATTGATAAAGTCCCAGACAATCAGGAAATAGCTGTCATACCCCATCCGATGGATGATACCCAACTCATAGTCCAAACGCTCTTTGACTTTTTGGGAAGCATCCGGATAATGGGACGGCATCGCCTGCTCGCAAAGAGCCCGCAAATAGGCTTCGTCATCGGCATAGGGTGCCGGAATCGGATAATACGGCAACTGGATATGACCGAACTCGAAATCCACCTGACAGCGTTCCGCTATCTTTTGCGTATTGGAAATCGCCTCGGGATAATCCGGAAACAGATTGGCCATTTCCGTCGGAGACTTCAAATAATAATCATCACTGTTAAACCGCATCCGATCCGGGTCGTCTATGGTCTTGCCCATCTGGATGCAGAGCAGCACATCATGAAACTCGCTATCCTCCCGTTTGACATAATGGCAGTCATTCGTGGCCACCAGCCCGACATTGTACTTTTGGGCCAATTCGATCAAACCGGCATTGGCTTTGCGCTCCTCGGGCAAACCGTGATTCTGGATTTCCAAAAAGAAATTCTCCCGGCCAAAGATATCCAAATACTCCTGAACCAATGCCTCGGCCTTCTCCTTGTTGTCCTGAATCAAAGCGCGAGGAATCTCACCAGCGATGCAGGCAGACAAGCAAATTATCCCCTCGTGATACTGGCGCAAAAGCTCTTTATCGATACGCGGCTTATAGTACATGCCTTCAATATTGGCCATCGACACAAGCTTCACGAGGTTTTTATACCCCATCTGATTCTCCGCCAGCAAAATCTGGTGATAATATTTAACGCCACCGACTTCCTGGCGTTCCTTGCGGCTTGTCGGTGCCACGTAGACCTCGCAGCCAATGATCGGCTTTATGCCCTTCTTCTTGCACTCTTTATAAAAATCAATAACGCCAAACATGACGCCATGGTCGGTTATCGCCAGTGAATCCATGCCCAGCTCTTTCGTCGTGGCGACAAGCTCCTTGATGCGGCTCGCGCCGTCGAGCAGACTGAATTCTGTATGGGTATGAAGGTGGCAAAATGGAATCTTGCTGACCATCTAGCTATCTCCTTCTCGCAATACTTTTCGTTCCTTTATCGTGCTTACTAGTATAACACAAAATGAGCATGGCCGTATCGGCCTATGCTCATTTTAAACCGGATTAAGTTTTCCAAGCGCCTTAACGAATCTTTCCCTCTTTGAATGCCATCATCATCGCATGAGTCAGACTGAAATCATCGGCTTGTCCTTCGATATCCTCACGCTTTACCCAAACGCCTTCTTTGAGTTCCTCTTCTTCGAGGCGAATCGTCGTATCGCCATCCACTTCACAGAAAAATCCCGTCAGAATGTCCAGAGCACTCCCCCAGGGCTGGGATTTATAATAGCGGATGTTCTTGACCTTGAGGCCAACCTCTTCCATGACTTCGCGGGCCACGCATTCCTCCAGCGTTTCACCGATTTCAGTAAAGCCAGCCACCAGCGCATAAAAGGACATCTTACGATTCGCGTATTTCGTCATCAGGATGCGGTCGCCATCGATGACGCCAACAATCACGGCAGGAATCAGTCGCGGATAAATCACATTGCCACAGGCAGGGCATACCATCGCCCGCTCCCCCTCCGAATGCTGTGTCTCATGACCACAGCGGCCGCAAAAGCGATTATCCCGGTACCACATAGCCAAGTGATAAGCCGTATACGCCGCATACATCAAATGACGCGGTCCCTTATACTGATAACGGAGGTCGCGCAAAGTCTCGTAACGATAGCCTGCAGCTTTTATTTCCTCTCCAGCAAATACCAGATAATAATCCTGCTCATCCAGCGAAAAAAGGTATTGACAGGCAAAATTGCCAGCTAACTCCTTCCGCTTCGGGAACTGCAGCTGATGCTCTGCCCCACCAGCCAGAATTGCCTTATCCTTAATACAAATGAGCACATCCTCAGGCTGGCACACTTTGTCCGCCTGATACTGATTGTATAACTTATGCGGTCTTATCTCCTGAATCATGAACAACACCCTCCGCTTAACATGTTAACACCTCCTAATTCTATCACAAAACGAAACCGTTGGCACGAGCTTCCCGCTTGTACCAACGGTTATTTATTCACCAATGTGCATTTTTTACGCGCAAATTCCCTTTTTATATCTTGAATTTTCGCACTTCATCGCTGAGCAGCTCAGCCTGACGGCTTAATTCCTCGCTGGTAGCCGAATTGGCCTGTACCACCTGCGATACCTGTAATACGCCCTGATTGATCTGTTCAATCGCCAAGCTCTGTTCCTTCGAAGCCTTGGCAATGAATTTTCAATCAGCTCTGTGGTCTCTTTGGCTGCCTTAGCGCTGCGTGCCGCCAGATTGCGGACCTCCTCAGCCACCACGGCAAAGCCCTTGCCATGCTGGCCTGCCCGGGCAGCTTCTACTGCGGCGTTAAGGGCAAGGATATTTGTCTGGAAAGCGATCTCAGCAATCGAGGCAGACAGCTCTTCCACGGAGGAAGCCTGCTGCGCTGCTCCTTGGGAAAGAACCATGCTCGAATCGGAAATGTTCTTGGCCCCGCCGGCAACCTGCTCAGCGGATGACGCAATATTTTCCAGGATAGCCTTCATAGCCTTCTTCATCCTATTGGTATCATGCCCCAGCTGGGTAATCTCATCCCGTCCGTCAAGGTCAACATCCCTGCCGCTCAAATCACCGCCAGCAATCGCCTCCAATGTCTTTTGCACTTCGCGGATTCGCTGCATCTGCTTGTTGATGATCCCAGTTGCCAATCCCCCCATAATCAGCACCAGCAAGAGGATAGTCAAAATCATATTGCGAACGAAACGATGCTGTACTTCGATCACCGGTGCACTTGGTGCGCCAACGAAGAACATGCCGATTCTTTCTCCACTCGTTGAAACAATTGGCAGATAGCAGGTAAAATATGGCACGCCGAGCACGTCGGTCTCCACGGACAGTGGTTCCCCGCGGCCAATCACCGCCTCGACAACCTTTTCCCCAGCCTGGGTTCCCACAGCACGGCTGCCATCCTGTTTCAAGGTTGTCGAAACCCGCGTGTTCCCACGGAAAATGGTTATCGCATCATCAGATACCTTGCCAATATACACAGCGGAAAAGGCATCATCGGCATTCTTGTAGGCCAGGATACCAACGCAGAGGCATACGAACGTGATACATACGTTCAGGAATAATACTGTCTTCTTTTTCAGATCGATCTTATACCTCCCTGTCTCAGCCCGTTGGGTATACTTAATCTGATATTTGCGAGCAAAACCATATTTTGTTGCAATATTCGGCGTATTAAGGGTAGGTTGGTGCATAGAAAAACCCTCTGGCGAAAAACCAGAGGGATAAAATATTTGATAGATATTTTCTTGTTAATCAAATTTCCATGATGATTGGCAAAATCATCGGACGACGGCGGGTCTTTTCGAAAAGATAACGGCCCAAGGCATCACGGACATTGGACTTGATAGCTGCCCATTCTTTGACTCCTTCATCCTCGCAACGATCAAGAGCCTGTTCGACGCGAGCCTTGGCCTCATCCATCAAAGCCTCGGACTCGCGGACATAGACAAAGCCGCGGGATACGATATCCGGCCCAGCTACCACCGTGTTGCTAGCCTTATCCATCGTAACGACGACAATCAGGATACCATCCTGGGACAGCTGCCGGCGATCGCGCAGGACGATGTTGCCGACATCACCGACGCCGAGACCATCTACCATGACCATACCAGCCGTTACCTTGCCGGCAACCATGCCCTTATCACGGGTGAACTCAAAAACCGTACCGTTTTCACCCATGAAAATATGGTCTTTCGGCATGCCAAGGCTCTGAGCCAGTTTTGCATGCTGTACCAAATGATGGTACTCACCATGAACCGGAATGAAGAACTTCGGACGCACGAGGTTGTGCATGAGTTTGAGTTCTTCCTGGCTCGCATGGCCCGAAACATGAACGCCCTTGTCACGTCCATAGACGACATTTGCCCCCAGACGCATGAGGTTGTCAATCGTCTTAGAAACCAGCTTCTCATTGCCCGGAATCGGCGTTGCCGAAATGATGACCGTATCATCCGGCACAATCGTAACCTTGCGATGATCCGAAGCTGACATGCGGGTCAGGGCCGACATTGGCTCGCCCTGGCTGCCCGTAGTGACGATGACCACCTGCTCAGAACGGAAGTTGTTAATTTCATCGATATCGATGAAGGTTCCCTCCGGACAAGTGATATAACCAAGTTCCAGTGAAATATTCACGACATTTACCATGCTGCGGCCCAAGACAGCCACACGGCGCTTATAACGCACAGCCGTATCCACGACCTGCTGGATGCGGTGAACATTCGAAGAGAAAGTCGCCACGATAATGCGGCCGCGGGCATTGTGAAATGCCTTATCAAAAGATGCTCCTACCGTACTCTCACTAGGCGTATGTCCAGCACGCTCGGCATTCGTGGAATCTGCCATCATGAGCAGGACCCCTTTGTTGCCAAGATCCGAGAAGCGGCGGAAATCCGTCATCTTACCATCGATCGGCGTATAATCCAGTTTAAAATCACCCGTATGAACAATCATGCCAACCGGCGTCTTGATGGAAAGACCTACTGCATCGGGAATAGAATGATTGACACGGATGAAACCAACGCTGAAGCAGCCGACATTGATGATATCGCCCTGCATGACCGAATGCAAGTTGCTGGAATCGACGCCATTTTCCTTGAGACGTCCCTCCAAGATGCCCAGCGTCAGGCGCGTACCATAGACTGGTACATTAATTTGTTTGAGGACATATGGCAAGGCACCAATATGGTCCTCATGTCCATGGGTCAGGACAATCGCCTTGATCTTATCGCGATTCTCCAAAAGATAACTGATATCCGGAATAACAAGGTCAATCCCCAGCATATCTTCTTCCGGGAACATCAGGCCCGAATCAATAACGAGAATCTCATCATCCACACGGACAACGGTCATGTTTTTACCAATCTCCCCCAGACCGCCTAAGGGAATAATCTGTAGTTTTTGTGCTCCTTTAGCCAAAAATTACACCTCCAAAAATATTTTTTTATATCTATTGCAAGACGCAATTATAGTCCGAACAAAAATAAAAAATGAAAATGCTTCGTGTCCTAAAACACGTATCCGATCAAATCATTCTTTTATATTTTAGCATTCCGTCCTTGATTATGCAACCGTAAAAGCTGGCACTTTGTTACAAGATTACACCCCCCTTAAAATCAACATCCATCACAAACCAGCAAATATATTATTGATTAGTATTGTGTGATAAATATCATTCATAGTATAATTGTTTTGTCAAAAATACTTACTATTTAGGAGGTCTTATCATGTTAATTGCAGGAGCAATACTGGTAATTCTCACCTTCGTACTGATCGTGAAAAAGTACGAAGCCCGGCTGGTGCTTTTCTGCGCCGGTCTCATCATGTGCCTGATTGGCGGTCTTCCCGGAGACGTCATGAAGGCCTTCACCAAGGCCATGGTCAACAACTCCCTGGTACCCACCATCTGTACCGTCATGGGTTTCTCTTACGTCATGAAACTCACCCACTGTGACCAGCATTTGGTTCAATCCATCTCGACTGTTCTACACAAGGGACGCGCCATACTCATTCCGTTATCCTTTATGCTGACCTGGTGGATCAGTCTGGCAATTCCTTCCGCATCGGGCTGCGCAGCTGCCGTTGGAAGCATTCTTATCCCGACCCTGATTGCTGCCGGCGTTCATCCAGCAATGGCTGCCGCTACGGTACTGGCGGGCACCTGGGGCAGTGCCATCAGCCCGGGCAATGCCCATAACCCATTTGTCGCCGATCTTGCAGGCACCGATATGATGACCGTCATCATCAATGAAACGCCAGCATCTATCCTGGCATCGATTGCCTGCGTCATTATGCTGACCATTTACGCAATCCTACACAATGAAGGTGCCTCGGACAAACGCAGTCAAATTTATCTGGCTAAAATGCAAGCCGATGAAAAACTCAGCTTTGAAGACTTCAAGGTCAACCCAATCCACGCCCTGGTTCCACTGATTCCCCTATTTCTCTTGATTTTAGGTTCCAAACAAATTGGTATCCTGCCGGAAATCAGCGTCCCCCTTTCCATGCTTATCGGCGTCATTCTTGGCCTGCTTGTCACCTGGAGCGATGCCCAGGAAGTCTGCCGCGACTTCTTCAAAGGGATGGGCAATGCTTATAGCGATGTTATCGGTCTTATCGTCTGTGCCAGCGTATTCACGACGGGTATGACGGCCGTCGGCCTTACGGGCGCGCTCACCGACCTCATGAAAGGATCTTCTTCGATTGCAGCGGCCGCCGGCACGTTTGGCCCATTCTTCATCGCTGTCATCTCCGGCTCTGGCGATGCCGCGGCCTTTGCCTTTAACGGTGCCGTTACCCCATTTGCCGAGCACTTTGGTATGACGATTATGGATTTAGGCTCGCTGGCACAGATTGCCGGAGCTATGGGACGCTCCATGTCCCCGGTTGCCGGTGCCGCTATCATCTGCGCCGGCCTCGCCAAGGTCAATCCAATTGAAGTATCCAAACGCAATGCACTGCCCTGTCTTGCCGCAGCCATTGTGCTGATGTTCCTGCTCTGAGGCAGGTTTCCAGAAAGGAAGTCTTTTGATGTCTGATACGATTAATGAACAGCGCGTGCTGCATGAATTTCTCGAACTCGTACAGATTCGCTGCTCCACCCGTGATGAACGCGAAATCGGCGATATCCTGACCAAGCGCCTGACAGAGCTCGGCGGCATCGTCCATGAGGATAACGCCGGCGAAAAACTCGGCGGCAACTGCGGCAACCTCGTAGCGGATTTCCCGGCCTCGGACGAAGCGCACCGCAAAGTGCCAATCATCATGCTCACGGCCCACATGGACTGCGTCGAGCCCTGCGGCGGCGTGCATCCCATCCGCGAAAACGGCATCATCCGTTCCGATGGCACGACGATCCTCGGCGGCGACGATAAGGCCGGTGTCACAGCTATCCTTGAGACTTTGCGGCAGCTGCGCGAACAAAACCTGCCGCATGGCCCGCTGCAGATTGTCTTCACCATTGCCGAGGAAACCGGTGTCCACGGTTCCCAGAATCTTGACACAAGCCTGTTGCATGCCGATTTCGGCTACACGCTCGATACGCATAATCATCCCGGCTGCATGACGTTCATGGCTCCAGGCAAGAATCAGCTGCATATCCGTATCCAGGGTAAGGCCGCCCACGCTGGCGTCGCCCCTGAGGCTGGCAATAATGCCATCATCGCCGCGGGAAAATTGCTGGCTACTGCTCCGCAGGGCCGCATCGACGAGGAGACCACCTGCAACGTCGGCAAGATTGTCGGTGGCAGTGCCACCAACGTCGTTGCCGATACCTGTGACATCTACTACGAGAGCCGCAGCTGCAACAAAGAAAAACTCGACAAGATTACCCAGGATATCATCGATCACTTCACTCAAGGGGCAGCCACCACGGGCTGCCAGATTACCGCCGAGGTAAGTCCGGACTACGGCCCCTACGAGCTCGCCAAAGACTGCACGGCCATCCAGCTTGCGAGCCAGGCTGCCAAAAAACTCGGCTTCCCCGTGAAGCTCGAAGAATCCGGCGGTGGCTCCGATGCCAACCACTTCAACACCTACGGTGTCCCCACGGTCGTCCTCTCGGTCGGCATGGAAAACTGCCATACGAAGGATGAATACATCGAAGAAAAAGACCTCTACGACGCCGCCCGTTGGGCGTTGCAGATTGTCTGCGAAAACGCCGCTAAGCAGAATACATAACAAACTATACCTTCACAGTTCCATAGAAAAAAAGACCAATTGACTTTTTTATGAGTCAACTGGTCTTTTTTTGAACAACAACCGTGATTATCTCGGCAGTTGCCTCATTTCTTTGTAAACTATACCAGCCAATGCGTGCATGATAGCCTCATACTTGCTTTTATCCTCGAAAATGGACTGATAGCTTTCCTGCTGCTCGGTGTAGCTGTCCATGGCGGCGGTGTCAAAAGCCATAGGGAAAATACTCTCAGCGAAGATACGCGGCTCTGCTGTGCGGGCCGAAGCGGTAAGCCCTTCGTCCTTCATCAGCTTATCATGGCGGGCTTCAATAACGACCTTGTCCCCCTCGGTAAACTCGCCCTTGTAGCGTTCGTTAATACGCTTCAGTATCTCATCCAACGTATTGCGTGTCTGTTTTCCGCCAGCCCCCTTTTGGGACGCAGGTTCATAGGGAACATTTTTCGGTTCCAGCACAATGGCTCCGGCGAAAGTCTTCTTCAGCTTGTAGTATTCCAGCTTCAGTTTCCCATCGAGGTCAATAGGCTCCTTTTCCTCTGCCGGAAGCAGTTTCAGCAGGTAATACAGGAACAGATACTCCTCCTGCATATCCCTATCGAACATGCGGACAATCTGGGTAATATAGCCGTACCAACGGGTAAAGCTGCGAACCAGGCGACGGAACTGGTAACGTTGCTCTGAATTCAGTTCGTTGTAGCCGTCAGCCACAGGCTTCAAAACACTGGTCATCCGGCCCAAAGCCCGGTCATCCTGTGAGCCGGTCTTATTCCATTCGGCAATAAAGGCAGCAATGTCTTCCTCACTGTATAAATTATACCCCCGCAGTTCCTGTTGCGTCTGGTAAATAAGGTCTACATTGACCTCCTGAGTCAAACTGATTTCTTGGTAGAAAGGCTGGAAAGCATCCAGTATTTCTTCCTTTGTGTTGGCAAAATCCAAAATAAATGTATCGGCTTTGCCCTCACAGATGCGATTCAGCCGAGACAGGGTTTGCACGGCCTTCACACCCTTGAGCTTCTTGTCCACTATCATGGTGTGAAGCAGGGGCTCATCAAAGCCGGTCTGATACTTCTCGGCCACCACAAGGATATGGCCGTTTTCGTGGAACTCCCCTTTCAGCTGACTTTCGCTGATATGGGAACCATTTTCCCGGACATTAAGCCCAGATTCCGTGTATTCCTCCCCGCCATCCATAATGGAGCCGGAAAAGGCCACCAACACAGCCAATTCCGTATAGTTCTGGGTCTTGATGTAGTCGCGTATGGCGTGCAAATATCGCACAGCTGCCAAGCGGGAATCCGTTACCACCATCATCTTGCCTCTGCCACCAATGGCTTTCTGGGTTGTCTCCCGGAAAGTTTCCACGATAATCTGGGCTTTCTGGGTGATATTGTAGGGGTGCAGCTTCTGATACTTGCGGATAATCTTAGTCGCCCGACTCTCCGGCAGCTCGGGATTGTCCGCCATAGACTTGGCAATGCGGAAGCAGGTATCGTAGGTCATGTAGTTCTTCAGCACATCGAGAATAAATTCTTCCTCAATTGCCTGCCTCATGCTGTAGACATGGAAGGGATTAAAATGTCCATCTTTATCCTCCGTGCCAAACATCTCCAAGGTCTGGGGCTTCGGAGTGGCCGTAAAGGCAAAAAAGGACAGGTTTTTATGCTTGCCATGTGTCAGCATTTCCCGAATGATTCTATCATCCTTATCCACTTCGTCCTCGACCTTGCTCTCCAGCTCCGCATACTCACGCAGAGCATCTTCGGTATCCGCCAGAGCCGCTTTCAGCTTCAGGGCAGCCGTACCCGTCTGGGAACTATGAGCCTCATCAACGATGATGGCAAAGTTTCGCCCCGCCACCTTATCCACTTCCTGATAGATAACCGGAAACTTCTGCAAGGTGGTAACGATAATGCGGGTGCCATCATTGATGGCGTCTTTAAGGTCTTGGGAAGTCTTGTTCTTGTCGATGGTCGCCAGGAACCCCTTCTTATGCTCGAAGCCGGAGATGGTTTCCTGCAACTGCTGGTCAAGCACAGTACGGTCAGTAACGATAATAACGCTGCTGAAGATATGGTTATCCTTGCTGTCATGCAGACCTGCCAGACGATAAGCTGTCCAGGCAATAGAGTTGGACTTGCCGGAACCGGCACTGTGCTGAATCAGATAGTTATGGCCGGAGCCATGCTCGCTTACATGACCGATAAGCTTCCTGACCACATCCAGCTGATGGAAACGAGGGAAGATAAGCGTCTTTTTCTGGGTAATCTTGACCGTCTCATCGTCCATAATCTTTTTCTCGTCCTTGACCTGCAAATGGATAAACCGCTGGAGAATATCCATCATGCTGTCCTTCTGGAATACCTTCTCCCAAAGATAGGAAGTAGGATAGTTCTCCTTGTTGGGAGGATTGCCCTTGCCCCCATCCTTACCTGCCCCGTTGGAGCCCTGGTTGAAGGGCAGGAAATAAGTATTCTTCCCCGCCAGTTTTGTAGCCATCCAAACATCTGTATGGTCTACACAGAAATAACCAAGGATTCGCTTATTGAACTGGAAGCAGATTTCTCTTGGGTCGCGGTCATACATCCATTGACGCTTGGCATTCTCCACCGTTTGCCCCGTATACTGGTTCTTCAGCTCCCAGGCAAAGACGGGAATACCATTCACTGCCAGCACCATATCCACTGACAAGTCGTAACCCTCGGAAAAATGCCATTGCCTGTTACAGGTAATGACATTCTTCTCGTAAAGTGCAGCCGTGGTTTCATTCAGCCCGGACACAGGCTGAAAATAACAGACCTTGAACTCCGTCCCCTTATGCTTGAAACCATGCCGCAGCACATGGATAAGGCCGTCCCTGTCGCAGGCCAGGTTAAAGGCTTGGGCAAATTTCCGCTCCAAATTGCCGTTGTTCTGGAGGGCAAACCGCTTCCATGCCTTAGGCTGGGTTTCCTTTACGAAATCTGTGAGGGTTTCCGTAAACAATCCCAATTTTGGGTCATAAGCGGAAGTGTTCTTCGTATAACCACCAGCAGGAGACAGCATAAAGGCTTCAATATCCTTCTCAAAGCGTTTTTCGTTGGTCTCCTCAATACTCATGCAGGCACCTCCCGCTTCCCAGTGACATACTCGTAGACAAGGGATTTCTTGTAGGTTTCCAGCTCGGAAAGCAACTGCTCCTTCTTGGCAATAAGGGTGTCAATATCGGACAACTTCTGGTCAAGATATGTCACGATTTCCTGCTGTTCATCTAATGATGGCAGCGGCAATTTTAGTGACTTCAAATTTTCCTTGGAAACCTTTAGTCGACATGTATTAACTCGGTCATCGCCACGAACAATGGCGTATATGCCTTTACCCATGCTAAATAGAACCCTCATCATCGCACGACTTCTAAAGATATATTCACAGAACTTAGCTGTCACATGATTCGCAGTATCGTCATAAAACGTATAGTATACCGGACTAACACATCCAAAATAATCTGATACTCCAGAAGCCCCAACAATCATGTTCATACTGTTCATAACCAAATCACCAGGATAAGCCAGCTTATACTGCTCAAAATCATCCTTGAATCTGTCCAAATTAGTTGTTTTCTCAGCATACAGCGTCACACCTAAATCAATGGACAATGACAGGCGTTCTTTTGACTTGATGGGGGCGTTTTTCTCTTGACGTTCCTTTAAGATATAACGGAATGGTCTGAGTTCCCAATCACTAGGAAAACGTCCAATCCACTCTATCCCACTATCCTTCATTTCCCGCTCGCCCCGTATACCTTTGGTTACGGCACGGGTGATAAGGGATTGTTTGAGGGATTTGTATGCTTCCATACTGTCA
>CALYVJ010000016.1 GCA_945494195.1 uncultured Selenomonas sp.
GCCGGCGACTTACCTCGAATACGAACTGGGTACTACTCCCCTGCAAACTGTAATTTCACAGCCCTTTTCTTTTTGTTTTTTAGGCATTGAAATTTTGCAGGCACAAGTGTATAATCGGTATAAACGGTAGACCTATTGCTAGATGCGAAGATTAAGCTGGATGCGAAGTTAGGAAGTGTTTGGCGTGAAGCTTGACAGCTTGAAGATTGTTCTGGCTTGTTTGGCGGTATTTCTCTTCAGCTGACTGTGGATAGACAGATGGAGAGGGGAGGCAGGATTGCTTATCGATAGGCAGTCCTGTTTTTTATTTATTAGGGAAATAGGTATGATGCCTTTTCTTGCACGATAGGCAGGAATAGCCCCTGATTGTGGAGAATAATTATAAACGTATGTTGAAATGAGAGGGGAATGTTCCATGACAGCAGATGAAACATCAATCATAAAACCAAAAGTCAAAATCAAGGTGTTTGGCGTCGGTGGCGGCGGTAATAGCGTTCTTATGCGCATGGGACAGCACAATGATTTAGAAATCGAGCTCATTGCCATCAACACGGATGCCAAGCAGCTGCAGTTAGTAGATCAAGCTGGAGTTCGCTGTATTCAAATTGGTGAATCATTAACGCGTGGACGCGGAACCGGTGGAGATGCAGCACTGGGGGAAAAGGCGGCAAAGGCCGAGGAAAAGAAAATCAAAGATGCGCTAAATGGTGCGGATCTTGTCTTTATCACAGCTGGTATGGGTGGTGGCACTGGTACAGGGGCTGCACCGGTGGTAGCCCGGATGGCGAAGGAAATGGGAATGTTGTCGGTCGGTGTCGTAACCGTGCCGTTCTCCTTTGAAGGAAGCCGCAAAAAGCGTACGGCGATGGAAGGTATCGTGAAGATGCAGTCTCAGATGGATGCGTTGATTGCGGTAGAGAATGACAACCTCATGAAGCTGCCGGAAAATCGCCGGATGACGTTGGTATCGGCTTTTGAAGCTGCGGATAAGGTGCTCAAGCAGGCTATCAGCTGCGTAGCGGAATTGATCCTTACCACTGGTGTTATCAATGTTGATTTCGCGGATGTTACGACAATCTTCCGTCAGAGTGACAGCAGTGATGCGCTTTTGGGAATTGGCAGCAGCAGCCGCAGTGCTATGGATGCGGTGAAGGCCGCTGCCGAGAGCCCTCTTATCGAAAAGGGGCTCAAGGGGGCCCGCGGGGTTATCCTCAATCTTACTGGTGACAGCAGCCTGAGTCTCTACGATGTGGATGAGGCAACCCGCTACATCATGGATAATTCGGATGATGAAGTCAATATCATTTTGGGTACAGTCATCGATAACTCGATGGGCGACAAAGTTCAGGCGACGATTATTGCTACGGATTTTGTCGACAGTGTTGTGATGAAATCGCCAACGGTGAAAGTTCCGGAGAGCAAGGTGAAAAGGGAGACTTTTTCCTTGGATACGCCAGCTTTTATGAGCAATCCGGCCTCCAAGACTGAGGAGAAGCCTTCCGGAGCATTCGCGATTCCGGCTTTTCGATTGACGGCGGATGACAAAGAAAAGAAATAATTATTGAGGGGAATTGCAGGGGGCTTCTGCAATTCCTTTTTTGCTCGTATCGATGTAGAAGACGACTTTGCCTGTGGCAAAACCAGAACAACGGCGTTATAATTATAGTGTTTATTAGAGGACGAGAAAGGAATAACGTGTTGAGTAATTTAGGTAGATTCTCCCGTACGGAACTTTTGCTGGGAGAAGAAGGGATGGAGAAACTGACGAACAGCACCGTGGCGATTTTTGGTGTTGGCGGCGTTGGTTCTTTTGTCGCTGAAGGGCTGGCCAGAGCCGGTGTTGGTCATTTGGTGTTGGTTGATAATGACCGGATTTGTTTGACTAATATTAACCGTCAGATTCATGCTACGTCAAAGACGGTAGGGCAGGCAAAGACGCAGGTGATGAAAGAACGTATATTGGATATTAATCCCAAGGCGGTGGTGGATACCATTGAGGAGTTCTATCTGCCGGAAAATGCTGGTAATTTTTTCACGCAGCATTACGATTATGTAGTGGACGCTATTGATACGGTTACGGGGAAAATCAACCTGGTCCTGCAGTGCCGCGATCTTGGGATTCCGATTATCTGCAGCATGGGGGCTGGCAATAAGCTGGACCCGACTAAATTTGAGGTAACGGATATTTATAAAACCAGTGTGGATCCGCTGGCTCGTGTTATGCGCAAAAAAATGAAAGAAAATCGCGTAAAGAAGCTCAAGGTGGTTTACTCTAAGGAAAAACCGTTGGTGGTCAAGCACGGTGGTTGTGGTGAACATTGTATCTGCCCGCCGGGGAGTGCCAATAATTGTGATAAGAAACGGGCGGTTCCTGGCAGCATTTCGTTTGTCCCGTCGGTGGTTGGTCTGATTATTGCCGGTGAGGTCGTACGAGATATAACTGGCGTCAAAACGGAGGTATCGGCATGAAGGTAACGATTTTAGGCTGCGGTCGCTGGGGATCATTTCATGCATGGTATGCAGATTTTATCGGCCATGACGTGATGCTTTGGGGACGTGAGGGCTCCAGGCATTTGCAGGAATTAAAGGAAACGCGTGCGAATGAATATTTGGAGCTGCCGGAATCCGTTACGTTGACGGATGATTTGCAGGCAGCGGTGGATTATTCTGATGTCATCGTGATTTCCATCAGCAGCCAGCAGCTGCGCAGTTTTGGGGCGCAGTTGAAGGCACTAGGGAATCTGGCTGGCAAGCGCTTTGTCCTTTGCATGAAAGGTTTGGAAATTGGTACGGGCAAACGCCTGTCGGAGGTTTTTCATGAGTCCGTTGGCGCTGAGGTGCCGGTGGCTGTCTGGGTGGGACCTGGCCATGTGCAGGACTTTATCCGGAAGATTCCCAACTGCATGGTCATTGCCTCGGATGACATGGATTTGACAAAAGAACTGGTGGATTCCTTTTCCAGTTCCCTTATCCGTTTTTATTATGGAGAAGATTTGCTGGGGACCGAAATTGGTGCCGCGGCGAAAAATGTCGTGGGGCTCGCGGCAGGCATGTTGGATGGCTTTGGTTATGGCAGCCTGAAGGGGGCCTTGATGGCTCGTGGTACTAGGGAACTGTCACGGCTTATTGAAAAAATGGGTGGAGATAAAATGACGATTTATGGTCTTTCCCATCTTGGCGATTATGAAGCGACGCTGTTTTCTCCCCATAGTAATAACCGCCGCTTTGGGGAAGACCTTATCCTTGGCAAACCCTTTGCGAAATTGGCGGAGGGAGTCTATACGGTGGAGGCTCTGATGGAGCTTTCGCAGAAGTATCAGGTGGAACTTCCCATTTCGGCGACGGTTTATGAAATTGTTCACCATCATAAGGACCCCAAAGAACAGTTGACCCAGTTATTTCTGCGGCAGACCAAATCAGAACAGGCTTGATTTTTTGTATTTTTATAATTAATTCCTTCAATTTATAATGTTTATGACATACATCCCTTGACGTGGCTATATTTGTATGCTAAAATACGAGATTTACTTTTGAAAAAATCTGAAAATAATGCTATAATATAAAGGCAGGCAGCGCTGGAGGCTGCCACGTCATATTGAATATAGGGGGTGTATGTTTGCTGCAGGTAGGAGACAAGGTAGTCTATCCGATGCATGGCGCCGGAGTGATTGCCGGAATCGAGAATTGTGAAGTTCTGGGTGAAGGAAAATCGTATTATGTTCTACAGATGCCGCTGGGGAATATGAAGGTGATGATTCCGACCGACAATGTGGATAACATTGGCTTGCGTGACGTCATCTCAAGTTCCCAGGTGGATGAGGTTCGGAATGTGCTTGAGGATAAGCCTGAACGGGCCTTGGGAAGCTGGAACAAGCGCTTCCATGAGAATCTTGACCGGATGAAAAGTGGAGATATCTGTGATGTGGCTGCTGTTGCTCGCAACTTGATCTTGCAGGATCAGAGACGGAAGATTTCCTCTGGGGAACGCCGTTTATTGGATCTTGCCAAACAAATCCTGGTCAGTGAATTAGTATACGCCTGTCATAAGACTCCGGAGGAAGTCGAAAGTTGGCTGGAAGATATTTTATCCCAGAATCGATACAAACATTGATTCTCGCCTGGAAAGGGGCTGTACCTATGGTACAGCCTTCTTTTTGTGCTTTTAGGCCTTAGACTGCCGCCTAGATTGGCATTTGGTTAAGAATCATTGGGATTGGTGCTGTTAGGTTGACAGTACAGGGATAAATTGTCTATACTGATTTTATAGTATCCATTAATATATAAGTAGGAAAGGAGGTGGAAAGCATGCTGGATCGTGTATTGCGTTTTTTTATTACGCTGTTTATGGCAATCGCGGGTGGCGCACTCTTAAACCTGGCTTCACCGCTGTTGACCTCGTTCATCAGCACGGAGATTCTCCAGGCGGATATGGGATGGATAAAACTCACGGTGGCTGGTTTTGTATGTATCCTGCTCGGTGCAGTTCTGGGAGGAGCTATCGGTTTTATCTTGTCGTCGTATTTTATCCATAAGCTCAAACGTTTTTCTGCTAAGGTGGAAGTACAACTGAATAAGATGCCGACTCACGATGTAATTGCCGGTGCAGTGGGATTACTTCTCGGACTTATCTTTGCTAATCTTTTGGGCTATGCCTTTTCCAAAATTCCCGTTGTCGGCGAATATATCCCGGTCATATTCAGTATCGTATTTGGTTATCTTGGCATTACGATTATGATCCGCAAGCGCAAAGAACTGGTAGGGGCCTTTGATTTCATCCCGAAGTTTATGAAGGCTGTGGCCAAAAATCATGAACCGGAAAAAGAGGTTCCGGTGGAAACGGCACCTAAACTGGAGGGAAATACCCAGTATAAATTGCTGGATACCAGTGTTATCATCGATGGCCGCATCGCCGATATCTGTGATACGGGGTTCATCGAAGGAACATTGTTGATTCCGGTTTTTGTGCTGGAGGAATTGCAGCATATTGCAGATTCTTCCGATGTTCTCAAACGCACGCGCGGACGCCGCGGATTGGATATCCTGCAGCGCATTCGTCAGGGAACCCGAGTACGGGTGGAAGTGACGAATGTGGATTTTGAGGATGTTGCCGAAGTAGATTCTAAGCTGGTTCGCCTGGGACAACAGGTCGGGGGCAAGATTATCACCAATGATTTTAATCTGAACAAGGTGGCGCAGTTGCGTGGTGTGGAAGTGCTCAATATCAATGAGCTTTCCAATGCGGTCAAACCCGTGGTTATTCCCGGAGAGAACATGCGCGTGACGGTGGTCAAATCGGGGAAAGAGCCAGGTCAGGGTGTTGCTTATCTTGACGATGGGACGATGATCGTCATCGAGGGTGGTCATCGCTTTATGAATGAGACGATTGATGTGGAAGTTACATCGGCCTTGCAGACAGCAGCTGGTCGAATGATTTTTGCAAAACCCAAAAATTAAAGCTATAGCCTTCTCCTGTGATGCGTTTTGAACAACCCAATGGGAGAAGGCTATCTGAGGCTATATTAGGAGTGATGGGAATGGTCAGTGTCATCTTCCCGGCAGCAGGACAGGGAAAGCGGATGAATGCTGGAATCAACAAGGTTTTTCTCGAGTTGGCCGATAGGCCAATGCTGATTCGTACCTTGCAGAAATTTTCGGCAGTTCCGGAGGTGGGGGAACTCATCGTAGTGGTAGGAGCCGAAGAGGTAGAACCGGTTACGAATTTATTGAAAAAATACCAAGAGCTAAAACCATGGCTGGTGACGGAAGGCGGCTCGGAGCGTCAGTATTCGGTCTGGAATGGTTTGAAACAGGTGTCCGCGGAGGCAGATGTCGTGCTGGTTCATGATGCGGCCCGGCCGCTAGTGACCGTCAAAACCATTGAAGCAGTTATTGGGGCGGCCAGAGAATATGGCGGGGCAATCGCAGCCGTTCCGGAGAAGAATACCATCAAGATTGTATCGGAACATGGCGTGGTAAAGTCGACACCAGCTCGTTCGACGCTGTGGGCGGTGCAGACTCCCCAGGGATTTCGCAAACAGATATTGCTGGAGGCGAATATCAAGGCAGAAGCCGATGGCTTCCTGGGGACAGATGATGCCAGCCTAGTAGAGCGTTTGGGCCGTCCCGTTCATGTCGTCAGGAGTGAATACAGCAATATCAAGGTGACAACGCCGGAAGATTTGTTGATTGCCGAGGCTTTTTTGCGGCATGAGCAAGGGAGTATGCTGGCTTCCGTTCGATCGGCGGCCAAGTTTGCCAAGAAAACGATGAAGGGGAAATTGCCTCATTTGTACAAGGAGGAAAAGTGATGACTCGATTTGGAATGGGCTACGATGTTCATCGCCTAGTAGAGGGGCGGAAGCTGATTATTGGCGGGGTGGAAATTCCACATACGCTGGGGCTGCTTGGACATTCGGATGCCGATGTACTGCTGCATGCGGTAGCCGATGCGCTGCTGGGGGCAGCAGCTCTGGGAGATATTGGTCGTCACTTCCCCGATACAGATCTGCGGTTTAAGGGGGCTGACAGTATGAAACTCTTAGCCCATGTCGTGGAACTCTTAACGGAAAAAGGATATAAGGTCGGCAATGTCGATGCGACGATTGTGGCGCAGAAACCGAAAATGAAAGACTTTATTCCCCAGATGAATGAGAATATTGCACGGGTGCTCGGAGTGGAATCCGACCAGATAAATGTTAAAGCAACTACGGAAGAGAAATTAGGATTTACCGGAACGGAACAGGGCATTTCTGCCTATGCTGTAGCCGGAATTGAAAAAGCCTGACGCCTATAACAGCGCCGGTAAGATAGTTGGAGGAAGAAATATGCTGAAAGTCTATAACACCATGTCACGCAGTAAGGAAGAGTTCAAGCCGCTCAAAGAAGGCGAAGTGAGCATTTACTGCTGTGGTGTAACGCCGTATAATCATCCGCATATCGGCAATGCACGTCCCTTTGTTACCTGGGATGTCATTCGCCGTTATTTTGCGCAAAAAGGTTATACTGTCCATTACATCCAGAATTTTACGGATGTGGATGATAAAATCATCAATACGGCCAACAAAGAAGGACTGCAGTGGAGCGATATCTCCGGCCGCTATATCAAAGCCTATTTTGAAGCGATGGATGCGCTCAACGTGAAGCGTGCGGACGTATATCCGCGAGTCAGTGAAACGATTCCGGATATCATTGCGATGGTACAGCAGCTTATCGACAATGGTTACGCTTATGCTGTGGATAACGGCGATGTTTTTTACAGCGTAGAGAAATTTGCCGGCTATGGTAAACTCAGTGGCCGCAAATTGGAGGATATGCAGGCGGGGGCTCGCATCGAAGTCGATACGCGCAAGCATCATCCGATGGATTTTGCCCTTTGGAAATCGGCAAAACCAGGGGAACCGAGCTGGGACAGCCCCTGGGGGAAAGGCCGTCCGGGCTGGCACATCGAATGCTCTACGATGTCGCTGAAATATCTCGGTAAGAAGTTTGATTTCCACGGTGGCGGAAGTGATTTGATTTTCCCGCATCACGAAAACGAGATTGCCCAGTCACAAGCCTGCCTTGGTGATGAGCACAGCTTTGCTCGGTATTGGTTGCACAACGGTTTCATTACGATTCACAACGAAAAGATGTCCAAGTCGAAGAATAATTTCTTTACAGTCAAGGATATCTTGAATGAATATCCGGGAGAGGTAGTCCGTTTCTTTATCTTGCAGACCCATTACCGCAGTCCGCTGGATTTCAGTGACGAACGCCTCAAGGAAGCACAGGTAAGTCTGGGCCGTTTGGCGCAGTCTAAAGCCTTTATGGAGGAACTCCTGAAAAAAGAGGGCAGTTCAGATACGGCTAAGGACTTGGCAGCGAAAGCAGCGGAATACCGTCAGAATTTCTATGAGGCCATGGATGACGATTTCAATACGGCTTTGGCTATCAGCCAGTTATTTGGTCTCTCAAAAGATATCAACATCTATTATCAAGAGGTTATGAACAAGGGCGTAGACTATGATGCTGCTGGATTTGCACGGGTGAGTGAAATCTATCGGGAAATGGCGTCGATTATCGGTATCTTTGAACAGGAAGAGACGGCTGCCGACGATGGTCTTACCGATAAACTGATGGAACTCATTATTGGTATCCGACAGGATGCCCGCAAGGAAAAGAACTGGGCGATTGCCGATAAGATTCGCGATGAACTCAAGGAAGTTGGCATTGTTATCGAAGACACGCCAAATGGGGCACGGTGGAAAAAAGCATGAAGTTTGAACATTTTCAGAAACTCGTTGATATGATGTTTGAGCCTGATGGGGATAATGGTATCTTGCAGCGTTACCGCGGTGTAGATGTCAAGCAGCTCAATCCGCTGGTACTGGCTTATGTGGGCGATGCGTATTTCCATCTCTATGTCCGCACCCGCCTGCTCTCCTACGAGCAGTGCAAGGTACAAGCACTGCATTCGTTCAGTGCTCAAATCGTATCGGCGGTTTGGCAGGCAAAGGCCTATCGTGGGATTGAAGAAATGCTTACCGAGGAAGAAAAGGGAATCTATCGCCGGGGCCGCAATGCTAAAAGTCATGCGCCGCGCAGTGCCAGTGTTGCCGAGTATCATGCAAGTACTGGTTTTGAGGCCCTTTTGGGTAGTCTTTATCTGTCGGAGCAGAATGAACGGCTTTACGAACTGGCAGAAGCCTCTTTCCAGGTGATTTCAAAGGCTATGATGAAGGAAATAAGGAGTAAGAAATAATTTATGATAAAAGTCAAGTTGTTGGAATATACGCCCAATCCGGAGCATGTGGTGGCAATGGCTGCCCGCCTTTGCTATTCCTCGGCCGGGGCGGAAGAGCTGGCCGAGAAAATCAGCGATGAAAAGGCGAAGGAAATGGTGCGCAAGATGGTTACACTGGGGCATGGCTCGACGATTGAGCATGTTACCTTCACCTTTGGCATCGAGGGCGTAAGCCGTGTCTTAACCCATCAATTGGTACGCCATCGCATCGCTTCCTATGACCAGCAGTCCCAGCGCTATGTGGCGGCGCATGGCTTCGAATACATCACGCCGCCAACGATTGCGGAAAAGCCAGAGGCCAAGGCGAAATATGAGGCTTTGCTGGCTGAAATCCGCAAGACCTATGATGAGCTGACGGAGATGGGGGTGCCCAAGGAAGACGCCCGGTATGTGCTGGCCAACGCTACGGAGACAAAAATCCTGGTGACGATGAATGCCCGTTCGTTGCTCCATTTCTTCAATCTGCGCTGCTGCAACCGTGCCCAGTGGGAGATTCGCGATATGGCTTACAAGATGCTGGCAGAGGTCAAGAAAGTAGCGCCGACGCTGTTCCACAATGCGGGAGCGAGCTGCGTCAATACCGGGCGTTGCCCGGAGGGGGCTATGACCTGCGGTAAGTTTCAGGAAATGCTGAAGCTTCGGGAGAAGGATTGATATGAGAGACTTTCGTGAGAATAAGAAAAAGCCCTTTCATAGTGGGAAAAGCCATCAGGAACAGACGGAAAGACGTGAACGGGGCAAGCAGCGTGAGAAGCATGTTGGACATCCTGTGCGGTCGTCAGGTGAGCGCCGGGATAATCCGGCCAAGGATCGGGAGTTGCCAGAAGATGTATTGATTGGCCGTAATGCTGTTGCTGAAGCCTTAAAGGCTGGCCGTACCATCAATAAATTAATGGTGGCCGAGGGGGACCGGGAAGGTTCTATCGGAGAAATCCTGGCCTTGGCAAAGGAGCGCGGGGTTATCACCCAGTTCGTGGACCGCAGCAAGATTGAGTCTGTAGCTGGAGGCTTGCGCCATCAGGGGGTCATGGCTTATGTGGCACCAGTAGCTTATGCAGAACTTGAGGATATCCTGAAGGCGGCAGAGGAAAAAGGCGAAGCTCCTTTTTTGCTGTTGCTGGACGAGCTGGAAGATCCGCACAATCTCGGTGCTTTGCTGCGTACGGCCGATGCGACTGGTGTGCATGGCGTACTGATTCCTAGGCGCCGCAGTGTACCGCTTACGGCAACGGTGGCTAAGACCTCAGCCGGAGCGATTGAATATGTACCTGTGGCTCGTATAGGAAATATAGCCCAGACTTTAAAAAAGCTTAAAGATAAAGGTTTCTGGGTGGCCGGAGCCGATATGGATGGCAGTCAAAACTATAACGAAGCTGATTTAACTGGGCCTTTAGTCCTAGTGGTAGGCAGCGAGGGCAAGGGGATGAGCCGCCTGACAAAGGAAGCCTGTGACTTTATCGTCAAAATGCCGATGGTGGGGAAAATCAATTCCCTAAACGCATCGGTGGCTGGTTCTATCCTGATGTACGAATCCATGCGTCAGCGTTTGGCAAAGAAAGGCTGATTCTTATGAGCAGGAAAAGGGAGCACTATCTCATTGATGGCTATAATGTCATCAATTCCTGGCCGGAACTTATCCGCCTGCGCAAGGATTTATCTGAGGCCAGGGACCAGCTGATTCATCAGCTGGCGGAATATGGAGCATATGAAAAATACGATATCACCATTGTATTCGACGCGATGTTCACTGATGATGAAGAGCATTGCGATCAGGTGAATGCGCATATGAAAATCATCTATACCGGCGAGGGAGAAACTGCCGACAGCCGCATAGAACGGCTGGCGTATGATTCGGTTCGCCAGGGACGAGAGGTTCATGTGGTCACTTCCGATGGAGCCGAGCAAAGTGTGATATTGGGAGCCGGGGCTTACCGGATTCCTTCCTTGGAATTCCGGAAGGCAGTCCGCCGGGCCAAAAAGCAATTGAAGAGGGAATACTTAGGTCACGTTACCCTTCCCGTCACACGATTGGAAGTGGAAGACCGTTTGGATAGCGAGACCGTCAAAAAATTGGATATTTTGAGGAAAATGCGTCATTGATGAATTTATGATTGGTTTTGTCCGTTTATTGCTAAATAGTAGTCGTAAAGTCCTAGAGGATTTCTTGACGATACCAACAAAGAGGGAGTATAATTTTCTTATTAGGGGAGTTATGAATTGAAAATGGGGGTTTTCAGCAAAGGGGAAAGTGCGATGGAAGCAGAACGTACTACAGAACTATTTAGTGATGATTTATATGGGGGATTCGCTAAACTGACAGATGAAGAAATTCTTTTAGCAATCAGAGACAATGACGATAAGGTCGCACTCGATTATCTTATCCATAAGTATCGGAACTTTGTACGTGCCAAGGCTCGTTCCTATTTTTTGATTGGAGCGGACCATGAGGATATCATTCAGGAGGGAATGATTGGCTTCTATAAGGCTATTCGGGATTTCCGCAACGATAAGTTATCCTCGTTCCGGGCATTTGCAGAGCTTTGTGTGACGCGTCAGATTATCACTGCTATCAAGACTGCGACTCGTCAGAAGCATATACCGCTCAATTCGTATATTTCGCTCAACAAGCCGATATACGATGAGGATTCAGACAGAACCCTTCTGGATGTGTTGTCGGGGGCAAAGGCGGCAGATCCGGAGGATCTCGTTATCAGTCGAGAGGAATTTATTGATATTGAAAAAAAAATGGAAGAAATTCTGTCTGACTTGGAGTGGAAGGTCCTGATGAGTTATCTGGATGGAAAATCCTATCAGGAAATTGCCGAAGAATTGGACCGTCATGTCAAATCGATTGATAATGCGCTTCAGCGGGTAAAACGTAAATTAGAAAAGTACATGGAAAACCGCGGGGATGAGATTGACATCAGTACGGTTTACCGTGGCTTGAGTTCCATCAACCGCCGCTTGCGTGGCGTAAAAGATAATGATGGCTTGAATTATTGAGTTCTTAAGCTCCTGCCGTTTCGGCAGGAGCTCTTTTGTTGTGAGATTTGCTATAGTCTTTTTGGAGCCATTATCGTATAATAAATACCGTAACTCCGAGCAAAAGCATCTAAGGTCATGCGCTATGATGCTGCGCCTGGGTAATACCCACAGGGGAGCACAGGAAACCGCGCTCCCTTCCGTTTTTGAAAAGGAGGAAATAACGGATGAAAAAGATTTTGGTAGGGATTATGGTGATGGCCCTGACAGTCTTGACAGGGTGTGGCAGTCAGCAGACGGCGGATTCTTCCTCGTCTGCTGGAAGCGGGACGGTTGAGCTGCATGTTTCAGCAGCGGCAAGTCTTACCGATGTTATGAAGGAGCTGGCCGCAGACTACGAAAAAGAACATCCGAATGTCAGGATTGTATTTAACTTTGGCAGTTCGGGAGCGTTGCAGCAGGCCATCGAAAATGGCGGTGAGACCGACCTATTCTTCTCGGCAGCTCCAAAGCAGATGAATGCCTTGGAACAAGCGGGGTTGCTGCTTGAGGGGACGCGCCGGGACTTGCTGGAAAATGAGGTGGTGCTCATTGTGCCGAAAGATGGAGGCAAAGACCTTAGCGATTTCCAGCAGGTTACGGCAGCTGATATCCAGCACATAGCGCTGGGAGAACCGAAAGGTGTGCCAGTTGGCCAGTATTCAGAGGAAGTATTTACGAAACTCGGTATCCTTGATGCGGTTAAGGCCAAGGCAGTCTATGGTTCGGACGTCCGCCAGGTCCTGTCTTGGGTCGAGGGCGGAGAAGCGGAATGCGGCGTGGTCTATGCCACGGATGCCGCGGGATCAGATAAGGTACGGGTTGCAGCTAAAGCACCGGCCGGGACTCATAAGCCGGTTATCTATCCGGCGGCAGTGCTCCAGGCAGCGAAACAGGCAGATGCGGCCAGGGATTTCCTGGCTTTCACCGCCAGTGACTCCAGCCGGAAGCTATTTGAAAAATATGGGTTTGAGGTAAAATAATATGGAATTATCACCGCTGGTTATCACGCTGGAAACAGCAGGTGCAGCTACGGTGGTGACGTTTTTTGCTGGCATTGGTCTGGCCTGGATGGTGGTGCGCATGAATCACCTCAAAGGACTGGCTGATGCCATTATTACGTTGCCGATGGTGCTGCCACCTACTGTAGTTGGCTTTTTCTTATTGCTTTTCTTAGGAAAGCGCAGTATGATCGGAAAATTTTTGCTGCAGTGGGATGTATCGCTGGTCTTTACCTGGCAGGCAGCTGTCATTGCCGCAATTGTTGTATCTTTGCCGCTGATGTACCGGACGGCGCGAGGAGCCTTTGAACAGTTGGAACCTAATGTCCTTTTTGCGGCGCGGACGTTGGGGATATCG
>CALYVJ010000017.1 GCA_945494195.1 uncultured Selenomonas sp.
TATCTCTAATAAGGGAAACAATTGTCTTTGCAATTGCTTCATTATTGAGCAAATCTACTTTAGTTTCGTTATCAGATAAAATCATCTCTTCATTTCCTCCACAGTCTCAATTGATATTACAACATAATAAACTCTATATTTTCGTACCATAGTGTTTTATTATCCAACTTACCACTTCAAATATCTCCTTTATTTTATCATATCCCCCCCTTTTTTTACTATCTGCAAACAAACAAAGAACATCCTTGCCCAGATTTTTTATTTGGAATTATTTATACATATGATTTTGTTTCGGTCCCGCATATAATTTCCATTTTTTTCCTTAACACTATCTATCCTCTAACGCTCAAACATATATGTATAATAAATACACTTTCAGCATACGCTATAATTGAGCTGAACACAGATCCCAGCGACTAGAACTGACTGAAAATTTTTCAGTATATTGACTTCTACCGCTGTTTCTGCTATATTAAGCTTAGTGATCGTGTTGCGGAAACTTGCGAAGCCCGTGACCGGGGGAGAACCTGCGGGTCTCTCCCTCTTTTATTTTAAGGAGGAGATATTAAGTAACTGATTTTATAGACAAATATGTATATTGGTGATATAATGTGTCTATGGAGGTTAGAGCCATGAACACATCAAATATTACTAATTACAAGCCTAAAGAATTTGCAGAGCTTCTCAATGTCACAGTCAAGACACTTCAACGCTGGGACAGGGAGAAAACGCTTGTAGCAAACAGAACCCCCACAAATAGAAGATATTACACCTACGACCAGTATCTACAGTTCAAAGGCATTGGCAAAGATGCTGATTCTCGAAAGGTAGTCATTTACGCACGGGTGTCAACTAGAAATCAGACAGATGACCTTGAGAATCAAGTGGATTTTCTTCAACAGTATGTCAACGCCAAAGGTCTTATAGCTGATGATATTATCAGAGATTATGGCAGTGGTTTGAACTACAACCGAAAGAAATGGAATCAGCTTCTAAGCGAAGTTATGGAAAACAAAATCAAGATGATTCTCGTATCTCACAAGGATAGATTTGTCCGCTTCGGCTTTGACTGGTTTGAGAAATTCTGCAACAAGTTCAATGTAGAGATAGTAGTCGTCAAAAATGAGAAACTGTCTCCACACGAAGAGCTTGTGC
This sequence comes from uncultured Selenomonas sp., assembly GCA_945494195.1. Classification (GTDB taxonomy): domain Bacteria; phylum Bacillota; class Negativicutes; order Selenomonadales; family Selenomonadaceae; genus Selenomonas_A. The sequence continues at coordinate 1,156 of CALYVJ010000017.1, forward strand.
AGGATATAGTAAGTATTCTTCATGTATTTTCATGTAGGCTGTATGGCTTACGAAAATACAAAAAACAGATTGAGGGGGATGAGACTATTGCTAAAGGCGTTCAAAACGGAGATAGCCCCAACTGAAGGACAGAAAACCAAAATCATTCGTTCTATCGGTGTGGCTAGATTTCTGTATAACCAATATATCGCCTACAATCTCCGTCTGTATAAGATGTATCAGCGTGGCATACTTGACGAAAAACAGAAACGTTTTGTTACTGCCAACGATTTTGACAAGTATGTTAATCATAAGCTGAAAAAGGAACTGCCATGGATTGCCCAGTGCGGTTCTAAGGCACGTAAGAAAGCCTTGGTAAACGCTGAACAGGCATTTCGGCGGTTCTTCTCTGGTACGTCTGGATTTCCGAACTTCAAAAAGAAAGCGAATCAGGACGTAAAGCTGTATTTTCCCAAGAATAATAATGGCGACTGGACAATATGGCGACATAAACTAATGATACCTACGCTAAAACAAGTCAGGCTTAAAGAGTTTGGCTATTTGCCTGTGGGTGCTAAAGTCACCAATGGTACAGTATCTTATGTGGCTGGACGGTTTTATGTCTCCGTTGTGGTGGATATTGACGAAAAATCCAAGTATAACAAGGATTTGGAAGCATCGTATCATACGGTGACGGATGGTGTGGGCATAGATTTAGGCGTGAAAGACCTTGCTATTGTCAGTGATGGCAAAGCTTTTAAAAATATTAATAAGGGTTCAAAGGTCAAACGACTGGAGAAACGGCTTCGTAGAGAGCAGAGGCGACTTAGCCGTAAATATGAGTTTAGAAAAAAGAAAGGTGGTATAACTGCTACTGCCTCTGCAAATATAGACAAGCAAAAGCTAAAGATACAGAAAATTCATCATCATATAACAACAATCCGAGAGGATTATGAAAACAAAACGGTTCACGAAATAGTGAAGCAAAAACCACGCTTCATTACGGTGGAAGATTTGAATGTTAAAGGTATGATGAAGAATCGGCATCTAGCAAAAGCGATAGCGGCACAGAGATTTAATCATCTGTTAGCCAAGCTAAAACGCAAAGCAGAAATAATAGGGATTGAACTTCGGGAAGTTGACAGATTCTATCCAAGTTCTAAAACCTGCCACACTTGTGGACATATACATAAAGGTTTGAAACTCAAAGACAGAATGTATGCTTGTCCAAAATGTGGCTATACAGCGGATAGAGATTACAATGCTTCGCTTAATTTGCGGGATGCTAAAGAATATCGGGTATCTTAATAACAAAAGTTTCGATATATGTACCGATGGCTAGTCGGGAACAGGCTTGCCTCCTTGTTTAAAACAAGGAGTGTATTGTCAACGCCTTTGGAGTGCTACACAAACGCTAGTAGCTTGCCCCTTTGGGACGGCGAGAGCGAGCACGATGAACAAGGAATTTTTCTAAGACATATACACTTTTGTCTATGTTTTTAGTAGCAGTCGACGATTCCTTACCGCGTCGATGTGGTGGATATGCAACAGGCTTCTCAAACGCTTTTGCAGGAAATACGGAAGGATGGTATTCAATGGAAATAACAAAGCGTTTTGCAACTGCTTCACGAGCATTGGCGAAACTTCACGAGGCTGTTACGAAGGAACAACTCTCAGAGATAGAACGAGACGGCTTGATTCAGCGGTTTGCGTTTTGTTTTGAAATCATGTGGAAGTGTGGCAAGGATTATTTGCGTGATGCAGAGGGCTTGGATGTTGCTTCGCCTAAGGCTGTAATCCGTGCGTTGCGTGATGTGAAGGTATTTTCAGACGAAGAAACGGTGTTGGCATTGAAGATGGTCGATGCACGCAATCTTACTGCGTATACTTATGATGAGGAATTGGCCATAAAATTAGCAGGGCAAATACCCGAGTATGAGCAGTTTATGCAACTGTGGTATCGGCGGATGATGGAGTGATTGGAATGGATTTGCCAGAAAAGGTTATTGCGGGGATAAAGGAACTGGCTGAAGCGTATGATGTTCAGCGGGTTGTTTTGTTCGGGTCGCGAGCTCGGGGGGATAACCATCCGAAAAGTGACGTAGATTTAGCAGTTTATGGTTGTGCAGACTTTACGAATTTTTCGTTAGATGTTGATGAGAAAGTTTGGACTTTGCTGATGTTTGATATTTTAGATATGGACAGGTATGATTACTCACAGGAATTGTTGCAGGAAATTGTACGCGATGGGGTGACGATTTATGAAAAAGTATGAAAATTATAGTAGCAATTTGCGGGTGTTAGCACAGGCATCGAAGCAGGATCTGACTAACGACTTCATTATTAGCGGTGTGATTGATAAATTTTTTATTCAGTTTGAGCTCGGCTGGAAACTTATGAAGGAACTTATGCAGTATGAGGGGCGTCGTGAGGGAATGACGGGATCGCCACGAGCGATTATAAAAGCTGCGTATGTGATCTATGATTTTTTGGATGAGGAAGTATGGCTTTCGATGCTTCGGGATCGGAATGATATGACACATATTTATGATGGCGAAGCGGCCAAGCGGCTGGTAGATAAGATTATTGCAGAGTATATTCCAGCGTTTATAGATTTTGGTGAAAATATAAAACGTATCTATGGATAAATACGAAACGGGAAAAAGATTCATGTAATCAACACGGATCAAGTAGTGCATAGCATGCAGGAACTAGTGCCGATTGCCATTCGGTATGTCTAGGCGTGTTTAGGGGCAAAGGTGGTTCCCGTGCATGACAGCGTGATGGGAAACGTGTATAATAGGTTTTGTGCCCGGTGCTTTGGCACCGGGTTTTTGCAGATGGTTTTCAGAATCAACGATTAGGATAGGAGTTAGCAGGTATATGCAGGTTTCAGTGTTGGCCAGCGGGAGCAAAGGCAACGCGGTTTATGTAGAAATGGATGGGTGCCGTTTGCTGCTGGATGCAGGGATTAGCGCAACGCGAATCAAGAAGGCCCTTCTGGCGCAGGGCGTCGATGCAGCTAGTCTGGATGGCGTGCTGATTACTCATGAGCATCGCGATCATATCGCGGGGCTTGCCACATTGTCGAAGTGGTATCACCTGCCAATTTTCTCGCGTCGGGCGACGTTTGAGCACATGAGCTGCCGCGGGCAGCTGCCACCAGAATGCATTTGCCCTGTGGAATCGGGGTTCAAGCTGGCGGGGCTGGCGGTGACACCGTTTTCAACGTCGCACGATGCAGCGGATCCTGTGGGATATCGGATACAGGGCTCGCAATGTATGGCGTTGGCCACAGACCTTGGTTTTGTTACGGCCAATGTGCAGTCCGCTATTGAGGGGGCCGACACGTTGGTGCTTGAGGCCAACCATGACCCGGAGGTACTCAAAAACGGTTCCTATCCCTGGCTGCTTAAGCGGCGCATTCTTTCGAACCGCGGCCATTTGGCCAATTCGGATGCTGCCTGGGCGATTGCCCGGATGAAGCGGCGTCCGCGAAAGGTTTTTCTGGCGCATCTGTCGGAGGAGAATAACCGTCCGGATTTGGCGCGGGATACGGTGCAGAGGATCCTGGAAAAGCAGGGAATCCGGCAGGAGATTATCATGACAAGTCAGACGGAAATTGTATCGGGATAAATAATTCTTTGGAGGGATTTTTATGAAATCGTTCTTTAAGGCTATGAATAATAAGAAAAAGAAGAATTTGGCTGCCGCTTTGCTGGTGGCTATGTCGGTGGTTTCCTTTTCGGGATGTTCGGCAGGGCAGGCCGATAATGGGGCGTCGTCCTCCAGTGCAGCTGCGGTTCAGCAGGCGGCCAGCAATCAGACGCTGTCGGATGCACGCAATACGCCGGTCGTTCGCGCCGCCAAGACTGTCGGCCCGACGGTGGTCGGCATCACGAATAAAGCGGTGGCCCGTGATTGGTTCAACAATCCGGTGGAAACTGAGGGCGTTGGTTCTGGTGTTATCTTCAAGAATGATGGCGGCAAGAGCTATATCGTAACGAACAACCATGTTATCAGCAATGCCAAGGAACTCATTGTATCGCTGGCGGATGGCCGGTCGCTTAAGGGTAAGCTGATCGGTGCTGATGAGATGACGGATTTGGCGGTTGTTCGCGTAGATGATGGCAAGCTGCCGACTGCAAAGTTCGGGGATTCGGATAAGATTGTTGTCGGTGAGCCGGCTATTGCTATCGGCAATCCGATGGGGCTGGAGTTCCAGGGCAGTGTTACGAGTGGCGTCATCAGTGCCCTGAACCGTACGCTCGATATCAGCGATAAGCGCGTGAAACTGCTGCAGACGGATGCGGCAATCAATCCTGGTAATTCTGGCGGTGCTTTGGTCAATGCGGATGGTGAGGTTATCGGTATCAATAGTGCCAAGGTAGCTGCGAATGGCGTTGAGGGCATGGGGTTCTCCATTCCGATCAATACGGTACAGAATGTCATCAACGAGATTATGGAGAAGGGCTATGTAGCTCGTCCGTATCTTGGGGTCTCGGTGTTTGACCCCCAGACGGCTGCCCGCTATGGCTATCAGCTCAACATCGATAAGGGCGTCTATGTATTCCAGCTGACCTTGAATGGCCCTAGCGGCAAAGCTGGCCTCCAGCGCGGCGATATCATCCTGAAACTCGATGGACAGGAGACGAACAGTGTCCAGGATCTTCGTGCGAAGATTGCCGAGCATAAGGTCGGCGATACGGTAAAGGTAACCTTTGACCGCAACGGCAAGCAGAAGAATGTCGATGTCGTTCTTGAGGAAATGCCGCAGGATAAGAATTGATGAAGATTACCATTGTTTGTGCAGGCAAAATCAAGGAAAAGTATCTGAGTGCGGGGATTACGGAGTTCATGAAGAGGCTCCGTCCCTTTGCCCAGGTGGAGATAAAGGAAATCCACGAGGAGAAGATGCCCGATGAGCCTTCGGCAGCGGAAAAGGAACAGGTGCTGCAGAAGGAGGGAGAGAAGCTCCTGAAGCTAGTGCCTGCGGGGAGCTTCCTCTTTGTGCTCGATGTGTTCGGCAAGGAGATGCCATCGGAAAAGCTCGCGGAGAAGCTGGACCGATTAGGGGTTCAGGGGCGCAGCAATATCACGTTCTTGATTGGCGGTGCCTTTGGCCTTTCGAGGGAGGTTCGGGCGGCTGCAGATGAGCGGCTGAGTTTTTCCCAGTTGACCTTTACCCATCAGATGGTGCGGCTCTTGCTGGTTGAGCAGATTTATCGTTGCTTTAAGATCAATCGCGGTGAGAAGTATCACTGGTAATAGAAGCCTTCCCCTTTAGGGGGAGGTTTTTTTGTGGTATGATATAAGGAGTATAATTTTGGTAAGTATGTCGTGCAGCGACAGGAGTGATATAGAGGAATGAAGAATAGACGGTACGAAACGCAAAAGCATATTACCGGCCTCGCGATGTTTATGCTTTGTATTTTGGGAATTGTCGTCTTGCGTTATGGCTGGCTGCAGCTGGTACAGGGAAATGAGCTTTCGGAGCGCATGAAAAATCAGGTGGGGCATGATTATGCCATCCAGTCACCCCGCGGTGCGATTATCGACCGCAACGGACGTGAGCTGGCAGTGAGTGCCATGACTAAATCCTTGTATGTGGATCCGAATCATGTGGAGGATCCGCAGACTTTGGCGGCAGATTTGGCACCGCTGATTGAGAAAACGGAACAGGATGTTCTCGATGACATTGCCGTGGGCGGTGGTTTCGTTTGGGTCAAGCGCCGCATGGAGCAGTCGGAGTACGAAGCTGTGCGGGCGCTCATCAAGGAAAAGGGCTACTCCACTTGCCTGGGGTTCCGCGATGAGGCGAAGCGCTATTATCCCAACGACGTGCTGGCGGCCAATGTCCTGGGCTTTGTGGGGACAGACGACAAGGGCTTGGATGGCGTGGAACAGGCGCTGGACAGCTTGCTCAAGGGAGAAATCAAGGAGAAATATCTTACTACGGACCGCCGCGACCGGCCGATTCTCGATTCGATTTTTTCCAGCAGCCGTCGTTATCGTGGCGATTACTGCAAGACGGTCGAGCTTACCATCGACAGCGGCATTCAGTTCATTGTCGAGCAGGAGCTTGACCGGGCGGTGGCGGAGAACCGGCCCAAGTCCATTACCTGTGTGGTCATGAATCCGAGGACCGGCGAGGTGCTGGCAATGGCATCGCGCCCTTCGTATAATCCCAATAAGTTCTGGGATTACAAGCCAGAGGTTTGGAAAAACCGGGCCGTGTCCTTTATTTATGAGCCGGGGTCGACGTTTAAATCCGTGGTTGCCGGTGCGGCCTTGCAGGAGCAGGTGGTTACGCCCAATCAGGTCTTTGTGGACCCGGGATATGTCATGGTGTCGGGGCGCCGCATCCAGAACTGGAGTGGTACGAGCTTTGGTACCGTTACTTTCACGGATGTCGTCAAGCAGTCCCTTAACACGGGCTTTGCTCAGGTGGGCCTGCGTCTGGGCGCAGATAGGATTACGGATTACGCGAAGAAATTCGGCTTTGGCGAGGCGACGGGGATTGATTTGCCAGCCGAGGAAAGTGGTATCCTGTTTGACCCCGAGCAGATGCGCGATTCCGATATCGCCACGATGTCGATCGGGCAGAGTATCGCGGTGACGCCGCTGCAGCTGGTGACGGCGATGTCAGCGATTGCCAATGATGGTGTGCTGCTGAAGCCTTATATCGTGAAGTCCATCCGCAATGCCGATGGTTCGGTCTATGAGGAGCGAAGCCCCCAGGAGGTGCGCCGCACGATAGAGTCGGCTACGGACAAGACCCTCATCGGTCTCTTGGAACAGGTCGTTGCCAGCGGTGGTGGTGCTAAGGCCGGCGTTAAAGGCTATCGCATTGCCGGCAAGACGGGGACGGCCCAAAAAATCCGTGAGGATGGTGCCGGTTATATGGAGGGGCGTTATATTGCCTCCTTCTGTGGTTTCGCGCCGGTGGAGGATCCGCAGCTTACGGTTTTGGTCATGATTGATGACCCGAGTCAGGGCAACTACTACGGTGGACAGATTGCCGCTCCGGTGGCCAGCCGGATTTTCTCCCAGCTGTTCCGCTATATGCGGATTGCTCCGTCCAGTGACCCCTTCGCAGGCATGGAGCCGCCTAAGACGCCGCAGCCGAAGCCAATCAAAGGGTACGAGGGGGTTGTGCCGGAGGGCATGATTGTCATGCCGGATTTCACGGGGAAAAGCCTCCGGGAAGCTGCCCGTATTGCCAGTGATAAGGGCTTGAGTTTTGAAAGCGAGGGATCGGGCTTTGCCTCGGGGCAGAGTATCCCGCCGAATACACTGGTGGACCAAGGCCGCAGTATTGTCGTGTATTTCAAACCAGAATAATGAATGGGAAAAGCCTTCCGCTTACGGAAGGCTTTTTTTCGTGCCTGGAAAAATAAAATTTTCACAGATGATAAAAAACAAGGAAATTTGGAACAAAAAACGAATCTAGACAATAGAAAAACAGAGGAGGTGGCTGGATGAAACAGGAAGAAGGTCTGGTGGTGAAAGTCCAGGATGGTCTGGCCGGTATTAAGGTGGGGCGTCATGCAGACTGTTCGGCCTGTGGCGCTTGTCCATCCAGTCATCATGTGATGGTAGAAGCCGTTAATCGAATCGGGGCCAAACCTGGTCAGCGCGTACGGTTTGCCATGCAGGAAGCCCATGTGCTGACAGGGGCTTTTGTCGTGTTTGTACTGCCGCTTTTGGCGGCGGCGGTGGGGGCTGTGCTCGGCTGGCAGCTGGCGATTGGCGTGGGTGGAGAGTTTTCGTTCTGGGCCGAGTTTGGTGCTGGCTTTTTTTTCGTCTTGTCATTGTTGGCAATCAAGTTGTTTGATCGGCAGGTGGCAAAGAAACAAGGGATGAAACCGGTTATTCTCGAGATTTTAGAGGATTGACCGTTTCAGATATTTTAGGGAGCTATGAGGTGATTGTTCATGTTCAGGAGTTTTCTTGGCGGGATTCATCCGCACGATGGCAAGGAACTGGCAAAGGATAAGCCGATACAGGTGATGCCGGCGCCTAAGGAACTTGTTGTGCCAATGAGTCAGCATATCGGTGCACCCTGTACGCCTTGTGTAAAGGCCGGTGACCTGGTGAAACGGGGGCAGCTTATCGGCACGAGTCCGGCGTTCATGCATGCGGATATTCATGCCCCGGTATCTGGTAAGGTCATCCGCATTGAAGAACGTCCCCATTCGGGACGCATCAGCTGTCCCGCCGTTGTCATCGAAAACGACGGGGAGGACAGTTGGGCAGACGGTCTGCCGCTGGAGCGGGATTGGAGGGCGATGACGAATGAGGAGATTCTAAATGCTATCCAGTCCGCGGGCATTGTTGGCATGGGGGGAGCGACCTTTCCGGCCCATATCAAGTTGAAACCGTCGAAACCGGTGGATATTCTGATTCTCAACGGCGCTGAGTGTGAGCCGTATTTGACTGCGGATTACCGGCTGATGCTGGAGTCACCGGCGCAGGTGGTGGAGGGAATACAGATTCTCGCCCGGGTGCTGGGAGTCAAGCGCAGTGTGATTGGTATCGAGGACAACAAACCTGAGGCTATTGATGCGTTGAAAAAGGCTTGCGCGGGAATCGGCATCGAGGTGGCCACCCTCAAGACGAAGTATCCCCAGGGGGCAGAGAAGATGCTGATCAAAGTGCTGGCAGACCGGGAAGTTCCCATGGGAGGGCTGCCCATGGATGTGGGGGCCGTGGTGCAAAATATAGGGACGGTGGCGGCCATTGCCGATGCGGTGGTACGCGGGGTGCCCCTTACGGAGCGGATTATGACCGTTTCGGGGGATGCCATTGCCGAACCGAAGAACCTGCGGGTGCGCATCGGTACGAAATATAGCGCTGCTATTGCCTTCTGCGGTGGCTTTAAAGAAGAACCAGATAAACTGCTGGCGGGTGGCCCCATGATGGGCATGGCTCAGTTTACGGATGAGGTTCCGGTGATGAAGGGATCTTCCGGTATTTTGGCCTTGACCCGCAGGCTTACGGAGCATGGCCCAGAAATGAACTGCATCCGCTGTGGCCGTTGTGTCAAAGCTTGTCCAATGGGGCTGGTGCCCAGCATGTTATCGATACTTTCCCAGCGTCAGGATTTTGCGGCTTGCCGTGATTCCTACGGATTGATGAACTGTGTGGAGTGCGGTTGTTGTACGTATATCTGCCCGGCCAAACGAAACATCGTGCAGTATATCCGCAATGCCAAAGGTTTTGTGCGGGCGGAGATGGCAAGGGCTAAGGCGAAGGAAGCACCGGCAAAGAAAGAGGGGGCGAAGGCATGAGTGAGTATACGATTTCCAGTTCCCCGCATATTCGCGATGGGGAGACGATCCCGGGGATTATGTGGCGCGTGAATGCGGCACTGCTTCCCGCGGCGGCGTTTGCCGTTTGGTGGTTTGGGGTTCCGGCACTGATCAATATGGTGGTCGGTGTCATCTTTGCGGTGGCGTCAGAGTATATCTGGCAGCGGGCCATGCATCAGCCCGTTACGGCTTTTGATGGCAGTGCCTGTATAACAGGGCTTTTGCTGGCTATGTCGATGTCGCCCGTTTTGCCGCCGTATATGGTGGCAATTGGTTCGGTGCTGGCCATTGTTGTTGTCAAGCAGTCTATGGGCGGTTTGGGATTCAATATTTTCAATCCTGCGCATATTGGCCGGGCGGCACTGATGGTTTCCTGGCCGGTAGCAATGACCACTTGGACGAAGATGCAGGACATGAGTGCTGGGGTGGATGCCATGACCAGTGCAACTCCGCTGAATATCCTCAAGCTGCAGGGGTATGATGCGCTGTTATCGACGTTTGGCGGACAGGCTAATCTGTATTGGAATATGTTTATCGGAACCCGCAATGGCTCCTTGGGGGAGACCAGTACGGTGCTGCTGTTGTTAGGCGGCCTGTATCTGATTGGGAAGGGGTATGTGAATTGGGTGGTGCCGGTGGTCATGATTGGTACCGTTGGTTTGCTGACCTTTGTCTTTGGCCCTGCAGGGTTCTTTACTGGCGACCCGCTATTCCATATGATGGCAGGGGGCTTGATGCTGGGGGCGTTCTTTATGGCTACGGATATGGTTACGATTCCGATGACCGTCAAGGGACAGGTTATCTTTGCCATCGGGGCTGGAGCTATTACGGTGTTGATTCGTCTTGTGGGCGGTTATCCAGAGGGGGTCTGCTATTCGATTCTCTTGATGAATGCGCTGACGCCGCTGATTGACCGCTTTACCAAACCGCGTATCTTTGGGGCTGGAGGTGACAAGTGATGGCTGAGGAACATTCGATTGTGAAGATTGCTTCGAATCTGGCGATGGCCTGTTTTATCTCTGGCGTGGTCATTGGTTCGGTTTATTACGTGACGGCTCCCGTGGCGGCGCAGAAGGCGGAGCTGATGAAGCAGGAATCCATGAAGGCTTTGGTCCCCGAGGCGGAGTCTTTTGAGGAAGTGAGCGGTCATGAGGGCTGGTTTGCCGCGAAAAAGGACGGCAGGATCACCGCCTATATCGTCCCCAGTGAGACGAAGGGGTATGGCGGCAAAATCAAGCTGTTGGTAGCGGTGACGGCGGATGCAAAAGTCATCGATTACAATATCCTGGAGCATAATGAGACCCCGGGGCTCGGGGATAATGCACAGAAACCTTCCTTTCGCCAGCAGTTCGCAGGAAAGGGTGCAGACCATTTGACGGTTACCAAAGATCCGGCAGATAAAGAGGACATTCAGGCCATGACCGGCGCGACGATTTCCTCGCGGGCAGTGACGCGGGGAGTCAAACAGGCTGTCGAGGAAGTGGCGGCCTTGCAGGGAGGGAAATAAAATGAAGGAATTGTGGAATATCTTCAGTAAGGGACTGGTGGCCGAAAATCCGATTTTTATCCTTGCCTTGTCGCTTTGTCCTGCCTTGGCGGTCACTACGAGCGTTGTCAATGGCCTTACGATGGGGCTTACGGTTACCTTTGTCATTACGACGAATAACGTGGTGGTGTCCATCGTGCGCAAATGGGTAAATCCCAAGGTGCGTGTGCCGGTTTACATCACTTCGATTGCGACCATTGTCACGGTAGCGCAGTTGGTCCTGCAGGCCTATTTCCCCGAACTCTATAAGGCCTTGGGAATTTACTTGGCGTTGGTGGTGGTTTTTGCCATCATTTTGGCCCGGGCGGAAGTCTATGCGTCCAAGCATGGTGTGGTGAAATCCTTTGCCGATGGGTTTGGCATGGGCTGTGGATTTACGCTGGCCATGCTGATCATTTCAGTGATTCGCGAACTTATCGGGGCCGGGACGATTCTAGGTATGCCGGTGTTTGGCGACGGCTATGAGCCAATGCTGATGATGGTACTGCCCCCAGGGGCGTTTATCCTGATTGGTTATCTGGTAGCGGCAACGAAAACTTGGAACAAACACGTAGAGGAAAAGAAGGCGAAGGAAGCGCGCCGCATGGAGTTGATGAAGGGAGCTGAGTCGTAATGGCAGAATATCTTACCTTATTTATCGGCGCAGTTGTCGTCAACAACTTCGTGCTGACCAAGTTTCTGGGGCTTTGCATTTTCTTTGGAATTTCCAAAAATCTCAGTGCTTCGGTGGGGATGGGCATGGCGGTTACTTCAGTTATGACCATGAGCTCGATCTTGGCCTGGATTGTGTATTTCTTTGTGCTTCAGCCCTTGGGGCTGACGTTCCTGACGACAATTGTATTTGTCGTGCTGACGGCAAGTTTTGTGCAGCTGTTGGAGCTCATCATCAAGAAGCAGGCCCCGGCACTCTACAATATGTGGGG